>JALULB010000214.1:0-5445 GCA_027041035.1 Sedimenticola sp.
AGATGCTCGTCGGTGCCGCCACCGGTGCCGGCCTGATGGCCGGAGCCGCCGCCGTGACTCACCTGAGTACCGCATTGCGTCGCGCCGGTATCCCCGAAGACAAGCTCGACGAACTGCACCAGAGCATCATGGATGGCAAGACGCTGCTGCTGTTGCATCTTGGCGATGACGATCCACACAAATGGGTTCAAAAATTGCGCTGGAAAGGCGCGGATCCGGTGATGGCTTTGAACTGAGTCAATCATCGTCGGGATATCGAGAATCGCCCCTCCACGGGCGATTCGAGCCGGGAAACGGAAAGCCCGGCTTCCGTTTCCGTAACTACTCAGCTAACCGCTGAAATGCGCCAGCTCTGCGTTCAAAAATGGTCATTTACACGTGTAAAATCACATTTTTTGCCTTGATCTGACGCATTTCAGCGGCGATCTGACAGTTCCCCTTTATTTGATCTGCTCGCTGAGTAGTTACAAATTTCCGGGCTATTTCTTGAAATACCGGTCCAGAGCCTTAAGCAGATATAGATAAATCAACACAGCGGAGACCACATACACGGACAGTATCAAAGCCAAGAGAAACTTGCTCTCGACCCATCGAAAGGCGAAAACTATTCCAATGACAACAATACACCAGTATAAAAAGCCGAGCAGTTCATCGATCAGGGAGAACTTCGACAGGTAGTACGCGAACCTCTTAACCTTCATACTACTGACCCGGCTAGCGACGGCGCGCGGAGTACACAAAATCCACATTGCGGCGAAACGACTGAACATTCTGTTCAGCCAGCGAAACACCTTCCACATATTTTTTCAATGGTTCCTCCACGAGAAAATAGAGTAACTGCAAATCACCATGCTCCTTCAAAATCCGATACAGGGTCGGACTCTTACCCCGAAGTCTCAGGGCAGCATATGAGGCGCGCTGCATGACGCCCTGCATCATAAGCAGGCCAATCGGCGTACCCAAGCCTGTGAACGAAGCACCCGCCGAAACCCCAATCTTCTTGGCCAGCCGCTTGTATACCGCGCTTTTAGCGATAGCTATCGTGATTCTCCCCGCCACCACGGTCGCCAGCTTTTTCCCAATGACCAGCCGCCCCGCACCATACGCCGCGCCTATCCCCGCCTGCTTCGCCAGATAGTCAATGGCCGAATCCGGAAAATAGGAGTAATAGTGCTCAAGCACATGAACAATAATCCGGAAAAGCGGGCTTCGGTCATCGCTAAGACCGTACTCCAGAAACTCACCCATCAAATCGATCATCGCCGAGTTTTCATGACCGATCGTTGCTACCCGACCATCTTCACCGAAACCAATGCCCTCGGCCGTTCGCTCTATTCCATAAGCAAGATCCTCGCCTACTGAATAGACTCCTTTACCTAAGGCAACCGCTACATCAACGACATCATCCACCGACATGCTACAACCTCACCCCTAAAATTCTTGACCTGAACCAAGGACTCATTCCCAGACAGACATAGAAACAAAAAAAGGAATTATACCCCTATCCCGCACTGCTTTCATGAATCATGACTCGCCAAAAACCGGCTCCGCATCACAGAACTCGCCCCAGTCGTTTTTTTCGACGACAGAATCACCTTGCCCCTCAGAGCACGGCACAAGCTGCCACCCGGCCGGGGCGATTCCGCGAGAATGAAGGCCAGTGGCGGATCTGCTCGACCGAAAACAGCTCGGTCAAGAAACACGGCTCACGCGTCCTTGTCCCGTTCCGGCAGGCGCACGATATTCTCCAGCGATATCCGATGCGTCTTGACGACTTCGTCGGGATCGATACGCGGGATAACGAAGATGCGATGCCCGTTGATCATCGCCGAAACGTCGGAACCCGTGCCCTTCATATCGTGCAGCACCACCGCGATGATGTGCGTGACGCTGAACAGGGTGATCGCGGTGGCCCACCAGACGTGCATGCTGGGCAGGTAGAAGCCATACACGATCGGCCATTTCGGTGCGGCGAAGCCGGTCACGACCACCATCACCAAGGCGAGCAACAACAGCAGGTAAACGGGTCCCCACAGCGGATTGTGGGCGTACCATTTCGGCAATGGCATGCGGCCGAAGCTGACATAGAACTTGACCATGTCCTTCATCACGTGGGTGCGCGTCATGTCCGGCAACAGGGTTCGGGCCCGCTCGACCTCGGTACCGCGAAACAGCAGCCACAGGCGCAGGCCAAGGCCGGCGACCAATGCGTAGGCGGCCAGGTAGTGGTCCTGCGCGGCGTTACCCGCCAGACTCGGCGCGGACTTGAGCAACCAACCGGTCAGGATCAATGCCAGCGTGCCGCCGGCCATCAACCAGTGAGCCAGGCGCAACCAGCCCCGCCATACCAGCAGGCGTTGAATCTGTTCGGCTTTGATGTTGTTTGTCATCGGGTGTGTCTCACGAAAAATGTCAGGGCGGCGGATTATCCTGTTTGCAGTCGATCACCGCATTGAGCAAGGTTAAAAGCTGGTCCAGCGCGCCGCGATTCGCCGCGACCGCCTTGCGTCCGTTCTCGCCCTGGCGCGTCCGCGTGCTGGCGTCGCTCAGCCATTCACGCATCGCGCCGGCCAGGCTTTCGGCATCGTGAACCTCGATCGCCGCGTCGTGCTCCAGCAGGGTCTGGGCGATGGCGGCGAAGTTGAACATATGCGGACCGAAGCACACCGGCACGCCCAGCGCGGCGGGTTCCAACACATTGTGCCCACCGCGCTCGATCAGGCTGCCGCCGACGAAGGCGGCATCCGAGGCGGCGATCAACAGCGGCAGCTCACCCATGGTATCGCCGATGTAGATCTGGGTGGCGGCATCCACCCAGGCATCGCTCGAACGCCTTTGAATACGGAAGCCTTCCGTCTCGGCAAGCGAGCAGACCGGGTCGAAACGCTCGGGATGCCGCGGCGCGAGTATCAGCAAGGCATTCGGCACCGATGCCAGCAAACGACGATGCGCGGCGAGCACGATCTCGTCTTCGCCGGCATGCGTGCTGGCCGCCACCCATACCATACGGCCAGCGCCATCGGCATCGTTCCAGCTTCGGCGCATCGCCTCGGCCTGTTCCAGCAGACTCGCCGGCAGGCGGAAATCGAACTTGATGCTGCCGGTCACCTTCACCGCTTGCGGCCGGGCGCCGAGGTCGATGAACCGCCGCGCGTCGCGCTCGTGCTGCGCGGCGATCAGGCTCAGGCCGGAGAACACCCGGCGGGTAAAGCCGCCCAGGCGCGCATAGCCCCGCGCCGAGCGCTCGGACAGGCGGGCGTTGGCGAGCACCACGGGAATGTTTTCCCGCGCGCAGACGTGGATCAGGTTTGGCCAGATCTCGGTTTCCATCAGGATCACCGCGACGGGACGCGCGCGCGTCAGGAAACGGCGCAGAAACAGCGGCAAATCGAACGGCAGGTAGCTGTGGCGTACACTGTCGCCAAACAGCTCGCGCACGCGCCGCGAGCCGGTCGGCGTGGTCGTCGTGACGACGATCTCGCAATCCGGCCAGCGGCTCAGCAGTTCACGGATCAGGCGCTGCGCCGCCTGGGTTTCGCCGACCGACACGGCATGCAGCCAGACCGACGGGCGCTGAAGCTGAAAGGGCGCATCGCCAAAGCGTTCGGCGATGCGCCGACGGTAGGCGGGCGCTTTCAGGCTGCGCCAGTAGAGTCGCGCGACGACGAACGGCAGCGCCAGCCACAAGAGAAGCGTGTAGAGCAGCCTCACGCGTCCAACAGCTCGGCGGCGATGCGCGCGTTGTCACGCAGATGGGCGGGATTTATCGTGCCGATGATGATGGCGCCGACACCGGGTTGCGAGAAGATGAAGCGCATCGCGCTTGCGACATCGTTGTCGTGGCCGCTTTGCAGCGCCTTCTTCACCAGCACGCCCTTGCGCCGTCGCCGCGCTTCGAGCAGCACCGGGATCTCTTCTGTATGAGCGGTGTTGCAGGTTGCCATGACGATATCCAGACGCTCGACCACCGCCAACCCGCCGGCGACGGTTTTCGAGGACATGCCGTGGGCGCGGATCAGGCCACGCTGTTTCAGCGATTCCAGCGCATCGACCGCGCCGCTGTCGTCGAGGATCGCCAGATCGTCGCCGTTGGAATGGATCAGCACCGCGTCCAGATAGTCACTACGCAGGTCCCGCAGGCTGCGCTCCACGGAATGCACGATGCCGTCGAAGCTGAAATCGAAGAACGATCGGCCGTCGCGAAACTGCTCGCCGGCCTTGGAGACGATCACCCAGCGCTCGCGCGGACCCGGCAGCAGACGCCCGAGACGTTCCTCGGCGACGCCGTAGGCCGGCGCGGTATCGAGCAGATTGATGCCCAGGTCAGCCGCCAGCGACAGCAGCTCGCGCGCCTCGGCGTCCTCCGGAATGCGAAAGCCGCGCGGATACTTGACCTGCTGGTCACGCCCCAGCTTGACCGTGCCAAGGCCAAGCGGACTGACCTCGATACCGGTGTCGCCCAGCGGCCTCAGCACCATGTCACCCGTTCCCACGGCGTGGCCGCGCGCGCTGTCGGCGGCGCGCTGAAATCCCCCGCCGCTTCCGGCCGGGGTTGAATGCCGGCATCGCGAATGGCGCGCAGCAGATGATCGGCGAGCAACGGCGCGAAGGCGAGCTTGGTCGGCCACAGGGTATGGATGTCGCCGTCGCGCAGCAGCGTCGGATGATCCGGGCGACGGCCCTGGTTCGCGACCTCGGCGCGATCCACTGGCCAGCAGGCCCAGCGCAACGCCTTCTGGTCGATCCACGGCAGCAGCTCGGCCAGGGCCTCGCGCGCGTTCTCGATCTGCGTGGCATCGCTCAGGCCGACGCCCTCCTCGGCCAGCTGACCGCCGAGATACCACAGGGTCTCGCCATCCGCCAACGGGTAGCTGGTGATGGTCAGGCGTGGATTGGCGCTGACGCCAAGGCAATGCGCGTGCAACGCCGGTAGCGGGCCGCGCGTCATCACCATGTTCAGTGGTCGCAGCTGCATGTTCGCGGCCAGACCCAGCATCTCGCGCAACGCACCGTTACCCTTGCCGGCGGCCAGGATCACCTGTTCGAAGTCGAAACGCAGCATGCGTCCACGCCATTCGCCATGTAACTGGCGCGCGGTATTGTCCAGCGCGTCGAGACGCAGCGGCGCGATCACCCGACCAGCGGTCTGCCGCAACAGCAGTTGTTGCAGACGCGGCACGTCCAACACGGGTTCGTCGAGGCGATAGACCTGGCCATCGAAGTCAGGCGTATCCAGCGCCTCGGGCGGCCGGTCGACCCGATGCATGCGCTCCTGCATGATCTTGTCGGCGAAGAAACCCGCCAGACGGGAACCGAACTGGCGGGTGGACCAGAGATACTGGTGATCCGCCAGCAGACCAAGGCTGGAGAGGTCCGGCGCGCCCTCCCCGGCCAGGCGTGCGCGCCAGATCGAGGGTCATGGCGCCCTCCCTTCGACGCGCGGCA
>JALULB010000214.1:5455-9756 GCA_027041035.1 Sedimenticola sp.
TCAGATGGCCGGTCAAGGCGTATTTCGCGCCGCCGTGAATAATCCCCTGCGAGGCCAGCGTCTGCTCGCCTCCCGGCAGTGCCGTATCCAGCAGCCAGGCGTCGAAACCCTGGTCGCGCAGCACCGCCAGCGTCCACAGCCCGGCGATGCCGCCACCGAGTATCAGCACATCGGCGCGTAACGCGAGCGGGTCAATCGCCATGGCCGGCGCCCTTTTCGCGTATCGACTGAATCGTCCCGGTGGTCGAGCAGTTGTCCAGGTAGCTCATTATCCTGACCTGGCCACCGGCCTCGCGCACGCAGCGCGCGCCGGGGATGCGCTCGGGATCGTTGTCGCCGCCCTTGGTCAGGTAGTCCGGCAGCACGCGGCAGATCAGTCGCTCGGGGGTCTCCTCGCTGAACGGCACCACCCAGTCGACGCAGCCCAGCGCGGCGAGCACGGTCATGCGGCGTTGCAGATCGTTCACCGGTCGGTCGGCGCCCTTCAAGCGGCGCACGGTCTCGTCGACGTTCACCGCGACGATGAAACGGTCGCCCAGCGCCGCCGCCTGTTGCAGATAGGTCACGTGACCGGCATGCAGGATATCGAAGCAGCCATTGGTCATCACGATGGTCTCGCCGTTCGCGCGGGCGGCGTCCACCGCGCGCATCAGTTGCTCCTCGTCGACGACGCCACGCACGGGCGTGCCACGCTGGTGGATGGCGCGGCGCAGCTCGGCGACGCTGGCGGTGGCGGTGCCGAGCTTGGCGACGACGATGCCGGCGGCCAGGTTCGCCAGCCGGGTCGCCTGATCCAGCGGCCAGCCGGCCGCCAAGGCGGTGGCCAGCGCGGCGATCACGGTGTCCCCGGCGCCGGTGACATCGAAGACCTCGCGCGCTTCGGTCGGCAGGCGCAGGATAGTGTCGCCGGCATCCAGCAACAGCATGCCATGCTCGCCACGCGTCACCAGCAAGGCTTCCAGGTCCAGTGCTTGTTTCAGCTCGCGCGCCGCCCGGTCACAGCTTTCGTCATCGCCGTGCACGCCCTTGACGCGCCCGAATTCGCCCTGGTTCGGTGTGATCAGCGTGGCGCCACGGTAGCGGGAGAAGTCATCGCCCTTCGGATCGACCAGCACCGGCTTGCCGGCCGCGCGCGCCTGGCGGATCAGCGTGCCGCAGTCGGACAAGGTACCCTTCGCGTAATCCGACAGCACCACCACGTCGGCTTCATCCAGCAGCGTGGCGAAGCGTTCCGCCAGCAGCGCGGAGGCCGTCGCGGGAAAGGGGTCCTCGAAATCCAACCGGATGAGCTGTTGATGGCGACTGAGGATGCGCAGTTTGCTGATGGTGCGATGCCGCCCGTCGCGCAGCAGGTGGGTTTCCACGCCCTGCCCGCGCAACAGGCGGTCGAGCTGGTCGGCGGCCTCGTCCTCTCCGCTCAGCGCCAGCAGGCTGACCCGGCCACCGAGCGCGGCAATATTCAGCGCGACGTTGCCGGAACCGCCGGCGCGTGCCTCTTCGTCCTCCACCTTCACCACCGGCACCGGCGCCTCGGGCGAGATACGCTCCGCGCCGCCGTGCCAGTATCGATCCAGCATCAGGTCGCCGACCACGAGCACCCGCGCTTGACTGAAATCCAGTTGTTCCTGCATCGATCGGGTTCCACCAGGGAATAAGAAAACGCTATGATAGCGCGATTCATCAAGCCGGGTTCCGTATGAAGATTCTAGTGTGTGGCGCGAATGGCCAAGTGGGCAGCGAACTGGTCGAGCGCGCGCGCGACTTCCCGGTCGAACTCATCGCCACCGGCGAGCGGGAGCTGGACATCGGCAACGCGGCGGCCATCCAACGCTATGTCGACGACCAGCGACCGGACCTGCTGATCAATGCCGCCGCCTACACTGCGGTCGACAAGGCTGAACAGGACCGGGAACGCTGTTTTCGCGTCAATCGCGACGCCAGTGGCCTGCTGGCCGACGCCTGCGCGCGGGCCGGCATACCACTGTTCCATATATCCACCGACTATGTCTTCGACGGCAGGCTCGACCGCCCCTACCGCGAAACGGACCCACCCGGGCCGATCAACACCTATGGACGCAGCAAATGGGAAGGCGAACAGCGCGTCGGGGAGAGGCTGGAGCGGCACCTGATCCTGCGCGTCGCCTGGGTGTTCGGCCCGCATGGCAACAACTTCGTCAAGACCATCGCCCGTCTCGCGCGGGAACGCGACGAACTGAGCATCGTCGCCGATCAGCTCGGCAGCCCGACACCGGCCAGCGCCATCGCCACGACGCTGCTGGAACTGGCCTCTCGCCTGGCGCGCGATGGCGATCTCGCATGGGGCACCTACCATTACGGCGGCGCGCCGGACTGTAGCTGGTATGACTTCGCCACGCGGATCGTCGCGCAATTGGGTGACAGTTCCACCAGACTCAACCCGATCGGCACGGCGGCCTACCCGACCCCGGCGGCGCGCGCCGCGAATACCCGCCTCGACTGCTCGTTGATCAAGGAGACCTTCGGCATCGAGCGCCCCGATTGGCGATCGGCACTGCTGGAGCCGGGGCTGCTAGCCGACTACTCCAAGGTATAGCCGTCGTTAAAGGCTGAAGCATACGCGCCATGCTTTCAAGGTTTAGCTGACGGAGGCTAATCCAAGGCAAAAAAAAAACCGTGCCCGAAAGCACGGTTTCTTCGATCGGTGCGGTCGTCCCGGCAGGCGTTGCCGCCGCGACGACCGGGCCATCGATTACTGCGTGATGATTTCCACGCGACGGTTCTTCGCGCGGCCTTCACGCGTGCTGTTGTCGGCGATCGGGTTGCTTTCGCCTTCACCGCGTACCTCGATGCCGTCGATACCCAGGGACTCCAGGTAATCGGCGACGGACTGGGCGCGACGCAGCGACAACTGCATGTTGTAGGCTTCCGGGCCGGTGCTGTCGGTATGACCGATGACCACGACTCCCTCGTGTCCCGGAGAGGCTTTCACGCGCTCGGCGAAATCGGCCAGGCTGTCCTTCATGTTCGGCTTCAGCACGGCGCTGTCGAAATCGAACTCTTCCTCGACCAGCTTCAGGTCCAGCGTCATGTTCTCGACGATGGCGCAACCATCGGCATCGACCTTGGAACCCGCGGGTGTGTTCGGGCACTGGTCACGATCGTCGTTGACGCCATCGCCATCGGAATCGCCCGGCTCGGGTGCCGCGACCGGCGCTGGCGCCGGTGCTTCTTTCGCGATCACGTCGCCACAGGCTTCCAGCGCGCCCGGGTTCGGCCAGGAACCCTTCCAGCATTCGCCGTAGCCATCGGTCACGACCTCGCCAGAGGAATCCGTCAGGTAGCCAGCGATCGCGCCCTGAGGCAACAGGGCGCCCGCGGTAGCCATGCCCATGGCCGCGACAAGGCCGGTTAACTTTTTGTTGAACTGTTTCATTTGACTCACCGTCTCCATTAAGATTTTCAATTATCAGCGTTTAAACATCAGATATACACACTTAAGCATTCCACATTTCGATTGAAAAATCCAGCGCTTCTTGACATTTTTTACAACGTTGCGATCTTGCAACACAATTGCGGATAACACCCTTTCGGTAGGCGGATTCCCGCCATCCGCCGGATGCTACCATGGCTTCCCATCCGACCTGAAAGTATGCATAAGGAGACATTCATGAACGATACCTCTTTCGAACTGCGCGCCGCGCAGACCCTGGAATCCATCGTCGAGGCACTGGAGGCGCTGGAGGCGCTGGACGATACCGAGATCGACCTGATCGATGGCGTGCTGACGCTCGAATTCGACGACGGCAGCCAGATCATCATGAACCGCCAGGCCGCCGCCAACCAGCTGTGGATGGCCTCGCCCGACGGTCCGGCGCACTTCGACATGCGCGACGATGGCTGGAAGAACGACAAGACCGGCGAGGACCTGGCCGACGCGCTCGGCGGCGCGCTTTCGCGCAAACTCGGCAGCCGGGTGGCCATTGTGATCTGATCCCGCGCCCACTTCAAGGTATATACTCTGGTGATGATCACATCCACGCGCCTGTTCGAACACTTCGACGCCCACGACTTTCTGCGCGAGCATTGGCAACGGAAACCGCTGCTGATGCGTAACGCCATGCCGCCGCCGGCCCTGCTCGATCCCGAGGAGCTGGCCGGACTCGCCTGCGAGAACGAGGTCGAATCCCGGCTGATCATCGGCAACCGGGAGAACGACTGGCAATTGCATCACGGTCCGTTCAGCGAGGCCGATTTCGATGGCCTGCCGGACAGCGACTGGACCCTGCTGGTGCAGGACATGGACAAATGGCTGCCCGGCTTCG
>JALULB010000215.1 GCA_027041035.1 Sedimenticola sp.
TGTCCGGCATGGGCGGCATGAGCGGAATGTCCGGCATGGGCGGCATGAGTGGAATGTCCGGCATGGGCGGCATGAGCGGAATGTCCGGCATGGGCGGCATGAGCGGAATGTCCGGCATGGGTGGCATGAGCGGAATGTCCGGCATGGGTGGCATGAGCGGAATGTCCGGCTACTTCAAGATCACGCCGCAGGGCCAGATCTTTTTCTATCCGGCAACCGGAATGTCTGGTATGAGCGGAATGTCCGGCATGGGCGGCATGAGTGGAATGTCCGGCATGGGCGGCATGAGCGGAATGTCCGGCATGGGCGGCATGAGTGGTATGTCCGGCATGGGCGGAATGTCCGGCATGGGCGGTATGAGCGGTATGTCAGGTGGTTACTGGACTCCGCCTAAGAGCTGAACCAGCCCCATTAAACGCCAGGAACGGCGTGTTGAGCATCTGCGCACAAGGATGTGCGTTTTTTAATGAAGCAAGTTTTGAGGAGTCTCCGATGAAATTACTGGGCCGTTATCTGCCGCTTGTCGGATTACTGATATTGATTGGGTCGCAAACCACATGGGCTGCTGGACAGGCCACAAGCCAGTCCATGGACTACGAGCGGGCCCGTTGGCACCCGATCCATTTCAAACCCATGATAGATCAGGCGACCGATGAGCAATGCCTGGCTTGTCACAAGGAGATTCTCGATCACCGAGTGAGAAAGGCTTCGCCAGCCGGCGTAACGGCCAAGGAGTCACTGGCGTGGTATGAAACCCTGAATACTTATGCGGGCGAGCAGGAAACCTTCCATCGTCGGCATCTCGTAACACCCTATGCAAAGCGCATCATGGATATGAAATGCAATACCTGTCATCAGGGGAACGATCCACGTGAGGAGACCGCGAATTCATCCGCCACGGGGCGGAGTGACCTGACTCAGCGCAAGCATGTGGATCCGAATATCTGTTTGATGTGTCATGGCCAGTTTCCCTATAAGAATATGGGTATACCAGGCCCGTGGCCGGAGAATGAAAAAGCGTTCACTACCTGCCTGACCTGTCATGCGGCGATTCGCACGCACCGTCATCAAGTGAATTTCCTGAAGGCGGAGGCCATCGAGGCCGCCGGCAAGGAAGACCCGGATGTCTGCTATGGCTGCCATGGGGGCCGTGCCTGGTATCGCATCAGCTACCCGTATCCCCGCCATGACTGGCCGAACGCGACACCGGCGCCGGATTGGGCAAAAGATCGGCCGACCGAATCACCGGCCCGTTTCCTGAAATCCGTCAAGGCCGCGGCCAGCAAATAACTACCCTGGAGATCTGTCAATGAGTGCCAAAGCAAAAAAATTCGGTTTCCTCGCGGATCGTCTGAAGATGAATCGCCGCTCCTTCCTGAAGACATCGTCGTTGACGGCCACGGCCCTGGGCGTTGGCGGCGGGTTGTTGAAAAGCCAGGATGCAAAGGCTTTCGCCTACGAACCCTATCCGCGCGACGACCAACTGGAAACCGTCGTGACCAGTTGCGCGCACAACTGCGGCTCCCGGCACATGCTGGTCGCGCACAAGAAGGGCGATGTCATCGTCCGCCTGTCCACCGATAATGGCAGCTATCAGAAAGGCGGTCATTTCGACAAGGACGAGGAAGACGAGTTGCAACTGCGTGCCTGCCTGCGCGGTCGCTCCTATCGGCAGCGCCTGTACTCGGCCGAACGCCTGCTCTATCCGATGATGCGCGTGGGTGAGCGTGGCGAGGGCAAGTTCCGACGTGCCTCCTGGGATGAGGCGTTGAATCATGTCGCGCGCAAGATGATAGAGATAAAGAACAAGTACGGCTCGCAGGCGCTTCTGGATCAAAGCTATGCCGGCGCGTCCTATGGCGTGCTGCATAAATCGGACCAGATCGAAGGACTGTTGGGTCGCTTCATGGGGATGTTTGGTTGCCGCACCAGTTCCTGGTCGGTGCCGTCCTACCAGGGCACCACGACCAGCTCGCGCTGGACCTATGGCACTATCCAGGATGGCAACGAAGACGATACCTTCGCGCATTCCAAGCTGATCATCATGTGGGGCTGGAATCCAGCCTATACCTTTCATGGCGGGAATACTTTCTACTACATGCGCATGGCCAAGCAGCGCGGTTGCAAGTTCGTGCTGATCGACCCGCAGTACACCGATTCGGCATCCGCCTATGACGCCTGGTGGATCCCGATCAAGCCGAACACCGACGCGGCGATGATGGCTGGCATGGCGCACTATATCTTCGTCAACAACCTACAGGATCAGCAGTTCATCAATCGCTTCGTGCAGGGCATGGACAGAGGCACGATGCCGAACTGGTCTCAAAACACGCCGAATGGTCGGGAGAACTTCAAGGACTATATCCTGGGTACCTATGATGGCGTGCCGAAGACGCCGGAATGGGCGGCGGAGATCTGCGGCGTATCGGCGAACGATATAAAGAAGCTTGCCGATATGTACGCAACGACCAAGCCCGCCGCGCTGAAGGCATCCTGGGCGCCGGGCAGAAACGCCTATGGCGAACAGTACAGCCGCATGGGCGCCGCGTTACAGGCGATGACCGGTAATATCGGGAATCTCGGCGGCTGCGCCGAGGGCGTCGGCAAGGCCTGGCACGCCGAGGCGGTGGCCTATCCCTACGACGAGTACGCCAACATCTGGTTTGGCGCGATCAAGACCGATCGCTGGGCGCATATCGTGCTGAACTACCCGAACGTGACGCGCGAGGAAGCGGGACTCTGGCCGCGCAACGACTCATGGGATGGCGTGATTCCGAACATCAAGGGGATCTTCTGGCAGGGTTCGGACTGGTTCAACCAGTTGACCAACATCAACAAGGAGATCGCCGCGATCAAGAAGCTGGAGCTGGTCGTGTGCATGGATTCCACCATCACGCCCTCCGGTCTGTGGGCCGACGTGCTGTTTCCGATCGCCACCCATTTCGAGCGTCACGATGTGGCCCTGCCCTGGTACAAGGGTCACTACTATATCCATCGGCCAAAGGTCATCGAGCCGATGGGCGAGTCGAAGACCGATTTTCAGGTGTTCACCGAGCTGGCTTATCGCATCGGCGGCGAGAAGTTCGGCAAGGCCTATAATCCGCGCGCGAATCGGGACTACTTCCTCGACAACGACGCCGTGGACGAGGCTTACCTGAAAACCTGGTGGCACGAGAAGGTCATGCATCACCAGGGTGTGAAGATGCCTTGGGAAGAGTTCAAGAAGCTCGGTGTCTACAAGTTCAAGCTGGACAAGCCGCATGTCGCCTTCCGTGAACAGATCGAGGAGGGCAAGGCGTTCCAGACGCCGTCCGGCAAGATCGAGATCCTGTGCACAGAGCTGGCGAATATCTCGGACTGGAAGCGAACCAAGTACGGCTACCACGTGCCGTCCATCCCGAAATGGATCGAGCCTTGGGAATCGCTGAACAGCCCGAAGACGAAGAAACACCCGTTCCACTTGGTTTCTCCGCATCCTCGTTGGCGCACGCATTCGATCTACAACAACTGCGAGTGGTTGCGCGAAACCTACGAGCAGGAGGTCACGATCAATGCCTCGGATGCCAAGCGCTTGGGCATCAAGACCGGCGATACCGTGGAAGTATTCAATGACCGCGGCATGGTGGTGGTGCCGGCCTACGTCACCGAGCGCGTCATGCCCGGTGTCGCGGTGTTGCACGAGGGCGCCTGGATGGCGCTGGACAAGGATGGTGTCGACTTGGCGGGAAATCCGGATTTCCTGACCCTGGACAACCCCAGTCCGGCGGGAGCTTTCGCCTACAACACGGTGCTCTGTGATATTCGTTTGAGCAACCGGAACCATGAGCCGGTGTGGAACCGCCTGGGAACCGCGCGCTCGCATGTATTCCGTCGTGATCTCTGATAAAAAACCGAGGAGAAGATAATGGCCCAGACCCTGGACAAAGCAAAGATCAAAGCGGCGGTAAAGCGTCGCAAGAAGCTGGTGTATACCCCGGTGGTGCCGGATATGCAGCTCGGCTTCATTCACAACAACGTCGACTGTATCGGCTGCCGCGCCTGCGAGATCGCCTGCAAGGACAAGAACGGTCTGCATGCCGGCCCACGATTCCGCCGCGTGCAGTATATCGAGGGTGGAACCTATCCGGACGTGTACGCCTACAAGGTCAACGTCTCGTGCAATCATTGCGCCGAGCCGGCGTGTCTGCCGACCTGTCCGACCGGCGCGATCTTCAAGCGCAAGCAGGACGGTATCGTCGATATCGATTCCACGCTGTGCATCGGTTGTCGTCGCTGCGAGGCCGCGTGTCCCTACGGCGCGCCGCAGTTCGACCCGGAAGAGAACGTCGTCAAGAAGTGCAACATGTGTGTCGACGAGATCGAGGCCGGTCGCAAGCCATATTGCGTGATGGGTTGCATGATGCGGGTATTGGACATCGGGCCGATCGACAAGCTGCGTGACCATACCTGGAACACCAAGGCGATCGGGCCGCACGAAACCCCGGTGCGGGCGGTGAAGAACTTTGCCGACCCGGAGTTGACCAACCCCTCCATTGTGTTTGTCGCGAGCCGACACGGCGTGGTGGACAAATGACTACCGAACTGGAGGATTTCTGCGCGGCGACCGCCGGAGACCTGCTCGTGCTGGCCGGCCTGCATCGGGAAGAGATTAACGCCGACAAGCTGGCGGAAATGAAACGCCTGAACTTCCCCGATGCGCTGGCCTTCCGCTTGCAGAGCGAATTCGGGCGACAGGCCCTGTCGCTGTTGAGCAACGCACTGGGCGAGCTGCCCGAGCAACCCGATGCGGCGGTTATCGATGAACTGGCGGTGGACTACGCCTCCATCTATCTGAACAACAGCTTCGGCGCCTTTCCGGCCGAGTCGGTATGGATAGACGAGGACAGCCTGACGATGCAGGAACCGATGTTCCAGATCCGCGAATGGTATCGCAAGTACGAACTCGCCGTGCCGGATTGGCGCGCGCGCAGTGACGACCATCTGGTGCATCAGCTTGAGTTCATCTCTCATCTGCTGTCGGATGGCGGCGAGAATTCGCTTGCCGATGTCGCGCGGTTCAGCGATGAGCATCTGCTGCGCTGGATCGTCGATTTTGCCCGTCGTGTCGCATCGCGCTGCGATACCCCGCTGTACGCCGGCCTGGTCAGCGTCACGGCGGCCTATGTCGATGAGTTGCGCGATGTGTTGGCACTGATTCTCGAAGAGCCGCGTCCGACCAGAGAAGAGATCGACGAACGCATGCGACCAAAAGTCGAGGTCGCGGTCGCCGCGCCGCAGGCCTATGTTCCAGGAACCGCGCCATCCTGGTAGTTTTCTCCGGCTCCCGTTCCCTTTCCCGGTGTTTTCTGGCGGGAGCCGTTTTTTTTCCTCTATGGATCTTGTCTCCCACGGGAAAGTGGGTTGGCACCGGGTTCAGTGTGTGGTCCGTATGAAGGGGGAGGCCGGTTTTTGATATTGGCACCGGTGTTTTCCCTTCTATACGGGCCTTTTTTTAGTCGTCTTGTGGGGTTTATCCATTCCTCGGAATGGGAGCCGGATTGTGATTTTGTAACTACTCAGCGAGTAGATCAAATAAAGGGTAACTGCTCAGATCGCCGCTGAAATGCGTCAGATCAAGGCAAAAAATGTGATTTTACAAGTGTAAATGACCATTTTTGAACGCAGAGCTGGCGCATTTCAGCGGTTAGCTGAGTAGTTACGTGATTTTTTATTATCGCTGAATATCCGCGGGAACAGCCTTTGTCTGCCGCGATGATACGGGCTGGATGCGCGGGAATTTATTACTCAAGGGTGTTGTTGATAACCCACTGGATACTCCGATGAGTTTGAGAAATGATTGGTTCGAGGAGATAGGCGACGAGCTGCGCCTGCCGGATGTCATCGCCGAGCGCTGCGTGCACAGCCAGATGGAATTGGCGACCTGTCGGCATTGCGTGGACAGTTGTCCGCTGGACGCCTGGGTGATCGACGACGAGCAGCTCGGCATCGATGCGAACCGCTGCGACGGCTGCGGTCTGTGCGTGCCCGCCTGCCCACAGCAGGCCATCGTGCAGGAGCAGTTTCCGGCGGAACGCGAATGGCAGGGACGATCGATCGCGATGCTGATCTGCGAGCATGCCGGAGACCAGGACACGGCGGATGTTCCAAGCGGCGATACCGAGCAGGCACGGGTGCGTTGCCTGCATGCCTTCGGTGTCTACGATGTGCTGCGCCTCTATCGTCATGGGGTGCGTCACTGGATGGTGTGCCATGGCGATTGCGGGCAATGCCCACGTCATGTGCCGGCCGATCTGGAACGCACGATACGGCGCACCAACCGCCTGTTGAAATCCCGTGGGCTGCCGCGTATCGCCTATTCCTCCCTGCCACTGGGACAATGGCGTGGCGCCATGCTGAAGACCGGCCGCTGGGCCAGCGGCCCGCAGTTCGGCAGACGGGGATTCTTCGGCAGTCTGCTGGCGCAGGGAGCCGATCGGGCAATCCGCCATCATCGGGGAGAGGAAGCCGAGGCCGAACAGGCGCCGGCCCCCGGACGCTTTCTGCCACTGCCACCGGCGGGAGAAGCGGCGCTCTATTTCCATGTGCCGCATATCCTCGCCGATGCCTGCAACGGCTGTGACGCCTGCATGCGTCTGTGTCCGCAACAGGCGCTGGCTTATAACGAGGAAGCTGGCGCTTACGTGATCCATGCGAACGACTGCAATGGTTGCGGCATCTGCATCGACGCCTGCGATCAGGAAGCGATCGTCGTGAACGCCTGGGAGGAGCGTCCAGAGGCGGTCGAAACCCTGCCGTTGCGGGATGCGAAATGCAGCGTGTGCGGCTGTGCCTATCACCGTCCGGCCGCGCAGCAGGATGACGGTCTGTGTGCTATCTGTTCACAGGTCAACCACCACCGCAACCTGTTCCAGGTGCTGAGCTAGCTCAGAAAATTCATAAATTATGCGCGTCCTCATCGCGCGCATCCATATGCCATTTCCGGGTGAAGTCCAACCCTCATCGATTTTGGGAGCTGTGTGGCAGCGACTTCAGTCGCGATCCGACCGGCCGGCCGGCGGGATTGGCGGGGGCTGCGTTTACTTCCGATGCACGCCGGCGCTCGATTCCACCTGGGCGCAGACGCTCTTCTCCAGCCATTTGTGCAAGCGGCTGAGATCCTGTTGCGGACCGGTCAGGGTATGGCCGCCGAGCAGGATGAAGATCAACGGCTGGTTGGCGACATCCACGCGGCTGACCAGACAGCGCCCGGCCTCGTGGATATAGCCTGTTTTCGACAGGCTGATCGGCAGCTTGCTGAAACGCACCAGGCGGTTGGTGTTGACGAAGTGGGTCTCTCCCTGTTTCAGCTCGAAATCGCCGTCGGTGCGCGTCGTGTAACGCGTGATCAGTGGATACAGACTGGCGGTTTGCACCAAGCGGACCAGATCCCAGGCGCTGGCCTGATTCTCCGGGTTCAAGCCGCTGGCGTCGGCAAAATGGGTATCGTACATGCCGATGTCGCGGGCCTTGGCGTTCATCTCGGCGACAAACATCCGCGTGCCGCCGGGGTAGTTTCGCGCCAGCGCGTGTGCCGCGCGGTTGTCCGAGGACATCAACATGATCTGTAGCAGTTCGTAGCGGCTCAGGCGCGTGCCGACACTCAGGCGGGAGCTGGAGTGCTTCAGGGTATCCACGTCCTCCTCGCTGATCGTCAGTTCCCGCTCCAGCGGCAGACCGGCATCGAGTATCACCATCGCGGTCATCAGTTTGGTGATCGAGGCGATCGGATGTGGCGTGGTGGCATCCTGGGAGACGATCGGATTGCCGAAGCGGTCGACGACGATCAGGCTGCTGGACTCCAGTGGCGGCGCGTCGGCGTCCAGTTCGGTCCAAAGCTGCGATGGCGAGAGGTCCGGAACCAGCGCGCTGCCGTGGCATTCCAGTACCGTGGCGAAGCCGTTGGAAGCCAGCGATACAGCCAGCGAGAACAGGGTTACCCCCAGAAGGCGTTTTGTTATCATCATGATTCGCTGATATTGTCCCCACAATCCTTCGTCAATTATAACACAAGCGAGCATTCCCCCATTGTTTGAACAATTCGAGAAACGCATCGACCTGCTGCGGGACGGTGATGCCTCCCTGTTGCTGCAGGACGGTCTGATCGGGCTGGAGAAAGAGAGCCTGCGTGTCGAACGCCAGGGCTCCATCAGCCAGAAACCGCATCCGGCCGGTCTGGGGTCGGCGTTGACCAATCCCTATGTCACCACCGACTACTCCGAGGCCTTGCTGGAGTTCACCACGCCACCGGACCGGGATGTCGCCGCCACGCTGGGCTTCCTGCGCGAATCGCATCAATTCGTCTACCAGAACCTGGAGGACGAGCTGTTGTGGGCGACGAGCATGCCCTGCGTGGTGAAGGGCGAAGCCGGCATCCCGATCGCGCGCTACGGCGATTCCAATCAGGGCATGATGAAAACCGTCTACCGACGCGGGCTGGGCTACCGTTACGGGCGGGTCATGCAGGTCATCGCCGGGGTGCATTTCAACTACTCGATACCCGAGGGCTTCTGGCCGGTGTATCAGGAATTGCTCGGCGATACCGGTGCGTTGCAGGCATTCATCGATCGGCAATACATGGCCATGGTGCGCAATCTGCAACGCTTCGGCTGGCTGATTCCCTACCTGTTCGGCGCCTCGCCGGCGGTATGCAAATCCTTTCTGTGCGGACGCGGCTCGTCGACGCTGCAACCCTTCGATGAAACCACCTACTTCGAGCCATTCGCCACCTCGCTGCGCATGGGCGATATCGGCTATCAGAACACCCGCGAGGAAGGCGTCGGCATCAAGGCCAACTATGATTCACTGGACGACTACATCGCCAGCCTGCGTTGCGCGATCGAGACGCCCTGCGACGAATGGGCCGAGATCGGCATCGTCGTGAATGGCGAATGGCGCCAGTTGAACGCGAACCTGCTTCAGATCGAGAACGAATACTACAGCACCGTCAGGCCGAAACAGCCGCCTGCCGGGATGGAGAAGCCCGTCGTCGCGCTGGGCAAAAGGGGTATCCGTTATGTCGAGCTGCGTTCCCTCGATGTGAACGCCTACGACCCGCTGGGCGTCAGCGAACCGCAATTGCGGTTCGTCGAGGCCTTCATGATCTTCTCGATGCTGTGCGAAAGCCCGTTGATCGGCGCGCCGGAGCGTCGTTTTATCGACAGCAACCTGATCGAGACCGCGCATCGTGGCCGCGATCCGGCATTGATACTGAAGTGCGGTAACGGCGATCTGAGACTGCGTGACTGGGCGGGCATGATTCTCGACGCGATGGAGCCGGTATGTGATTTTCTCGACGCCGGCAATCCCGATGGCGTGCACATGGCCACGCTGGCAATACAGAAGCTCAAGGTCGATGACCCGGAAAAAACCCCGTCGGCGCGCATGCTCGCCGAGATGCGCCGTGAAGGCGAGGGCTTCTATACCTTCGCGCGGCGTATGTCGCAACTGCATAAACGCTATTTCGATTCACAACCGTTATGTCCGGAACGCATGAGTTTCCACGCGCAAGCCGCCAGTCGTTCACTGGAGGATCAGCGGCGTATGGAGGCGGGTGACAGATTGAGCTTTTCTGAATTTCTGCGGCGCTATTTCGACGAAAAAATCTGGTAACTACTCAGCTAACCGCTGAAATGCGCCAGCTCTGCGTTCAAAAATGGTCATTTACACGTGTAAACCCGGCAATTGCTCCTGCATTGCCCTAATAAGT
>JALULB010000216.1 GCA_027041035.1 Sedimenticola sp.
CGTTTGTAATAGTTACGTACCGTATCGTCATCAACGAGAAGCGCTTCGGCTACCGCCTTCGCTTTCCAGCCGCAACCCAGCAGATAAACGGCTTTGATTCGATCCGCATGACGCTTGTCCGACAGGCAGCTGTGTTCCGCCTTCAGGATGTCGAGGTCGGGTTGGGGGAGGTGATATCGATTCATGCCGCTAGGATAGCGAATTAGCTCGCACCTTTGAAGCTTTTTCCGAAGATTGAATTGCGGGGACTATACATAACAGTTTGATAGACAGTACGCACAAGGTAGCAAGATAGGCAGCGCGTCGCTTATCGTGCTACCTTGCGCTACGCAATACTTCATTCCAACATCCAATTATTTCTCTAACCCATTGATAAAACAGCATTACTTAAACTGGCAGCGGTATCACGATCTATTGGCGCGATTTGGAGTGCCCGAAAAATGCCGCAGATGGTATGCCCGCCATGTTGAAACGCTGCTGGCAGCCATTCCTCATCGCCAACTCTCTTCTCTAACCAATGAGGAAATTACCGCGTATCTCACTTCTTTTCAAATGGCTACGGATGTCAATGCCAGTAAGTTAAGCATAAGTCCTTCATTACAATGCGCTTTTGTAAGCCGGATGGTGAAATCTGTTTTTGTTGTTCTTCACCCGCATGCAGCACTTCAGCCCCGCTGGATGTGCAAGGCATCGAGTCAGAACGCATTGCAAAAAGGGGCAAGTCATCCGAATCCGCGTGGTCAGGCTGAGAAACGGCAACCGGAGACGCGCGAACGGGTGAGCTGGCTTGAGTTGTGTATTGAGTGGCGGAGGCTACAACTCCGAAAGGGGCATGGACTACGCGACGGTGATCCGGTCGAAGAAACGCAGACGATAGAGCAGACGCTTTTGCGTATCGCTGTCATTGAAGCCGGAGCGGTCGTGTAGCACGTTGTTGCAGATCAGCCCTTGGCCGCTTTCCAGCGTCGCGCGAAAGATCGCCGGGTTGTCCGAATGAAGGAATTCGCTCAGGCATTGTCTCGCCGCCGAGGTGGCCTGGTCGTCGCGCCAGACGACGTTGCGTCCGCGGGCGGTGTAGCGCATGTGCAGCCTGGGTCGTGAACGACCTTGCGCGTCGTCCGCGTGCGTCACCGAGAAGACCGGGCCGGGGCGGTCGGGTCTTTCGATATGGTCGTCGACCTCGTTTGCTGGAATGGTCATCGCGTCGGGCCGCATGAGTGCATGAATAAACGCCGGGTCGGTGTCGCGCAGGTGGATATACGCCAGTTCGTGATCGAGCAGGGCGTTCTCGCCGCCCTCGAACGCTGGTGTTTCGCAATACAGCATCAAACCACGGATCTGCTGCTCTTCGGTGTTGTAGTAGCCGTCGGTGTGCCAACTGATCGGTCGGTTGGTGTAGGGGATATACACCTTGCGCCACTGTTCCGGTTCGACCACGCTGAGCGCGGTGACGCCGTCGTCGTCCGCGCCTTCGTTGTGGTTCAGGCGATTCAGGCCGAATCGCGCGGCGAAATCACGCAATACAGCCTTGTCGACCCCGGCGGTATCACGGGTCGCGAAGATCGCCATGTTGGCGCGCGCGCAGCCATGCTGTATGCGCTCGATCTCGGCCCGGCTCGGTGAGGAAAGGTGGTTCACCTCGACGATCAGTTCGTCCAGGGTGGCGGGGCTGGCGGTGAGTTTTTCGTCGCGCCAACGTTGGTAGCCGGCGTCGTCGTCGAGGTCGAAGGGATTCATGCGGGGATTGTGCCGGGGTTGGCGGTCCGGGGCCATGACTCAGGTCAAAAGCGCCCGGGCGCCGAGTGTACACCGGGGAGGCGTTTCCCCGGTGGCCTTGCGGATTACTTCAAGAGTGGGCGCGCATTGACTGGCTGTACCGGGCGATTGTTGGGATGGTGCAGGGTGTGGGTGAACTGACGTATCTGTTCGGTTGAGGCACTCATCGGGCGTTTCATCACCAGCCATTCGACGCCCTCGGTGCAGGGTGGCGTGGTGAGCGATCCATTGAAGCGATAGTAATCCCTCGATTCGGGCAGTATGCCATTGACCGATACCGGCGTGGGCAGCTCCCGCGTTTCTCCTTCGTCATGCGGCATCGATTGCCAGAGTGTTGCCAGCGCGGGGTTGGCTTTCCCCTCGCGGAACAGCACGGCGATGACGGCCAGATTGCCTTGCGCGTCGGCGTGTACCAGGTGGGCTTCCAGCGGGAAGGATTCTCCATCGATGGTGTTCTCGCTGGGTGAATGGAAATGAAACTGCTTCAACGAGAAACGCTGTCCGTTGACGGTGATGCTGCTGCCGTCCTGGTAATTGGCCTGGATGGTATGGCCATTGTTGACGATCTCGCTGGCGGCGCTGTGATAGTCGAAGGCGATGGGCGGAAGGTCCGCGTCGATGAAGCCGGTCAGGTTCACCGGTGACTGGTTCTTGCCCTTGGCGCAGGCCGAGAAGGCCGGATCCAACGCGCCCCAATGGTCCGGGCCGACTTCGCCACTATAGCTCCAGTGGGCTTTCACAAGGTGCGCGTTGTCCTTCCCATGGTGCTGAACGGTTGAACAGGCGGGCAACAGGAAGGCAATGGCGGTGATGATGCTGATGCGTTGCGTATTCCCATGCAGGTATTTCACAGTGGTTCCTCTTTGTTTCGGTTGATGAGATTGAGTCGTCTTCGGCTGTTGGCGAATCAGTTTCCCGTTTCCGGCCGAACGCGCGCCGGATCGACGGCATCGGTACGGTCGAGCGGCTTGCTCCGGAGAAGGTAGCCGATCAACAGCGCGCTGACGGCGATGCTCCAGACAATGGCCGGGCCGGATGGCAGATCGGCCAGCGCCGAGGCCAGCAGTCCCAGCGCGTAGCCGACCGCGCCGATGAGCCAGGCCAGGCCGAGCGCGCGCCATTGTACACGCCCGGCGGCGGCCAGGGCGGGCACGATCAGGCTGGTGAACACCAGGTAGACGCCCAGTGCGCCGGGACAAGCCGGTGAATGATTGGAGGTGAAAGTCCTCTGTCCGGAAAGGGCTAGCGACCCGCCGGAACCCCGAGTCATGGGCGGTTGCTCGTAAGGGCAATGGTTAAGCGTTGACA
>JALULB010000217.1 GCA_027041035.1 Sedimenticola sp.
TCTGGGATTACGTTTCGCCCTATTGGGCGGGCCGGTTTCTGGACAAGTGGTGCACGAAAGCGATGCGATCAAAGATTGAGCCGATGAAGAGAGTTGCCCGGATGCTACGTGGGCATCGATCTCTGCTGCTGAACTGGTTCCGAGCCAAGGGGCAGCTTTCCAGCGGTGTTGTGGAGGGTTTCAACACCAAAGCAAAACTGACCTCCAGAAAATCCTTTGGTTTTCGAACGTATCGGGGAGCAGAAATCGCTTTGTATCATGCACTTGGTGCTTTACCAACGCCTGAATTTACCCACAGATTTTGCTGACGAGCCAAAAATTGATCTATCTCATGAACGCGGATGGCGGGATCGGATGGTGTTGGTTGCTTGCTGGAGAGGCTATATTTACTACTTGCCAACAATTTACACTTGTCGAGCACATGCCAAGGGCCACGGGATTGACTTCTGTCACTCAAATGACAGCAGGCGGTGTCTATGCTGATGCACACTTTTCGCCAATAACAACATTTGCGGTCGTCAGGCCGCACGGAGACGAGGATGAAACGCAATATCCTGATCGCGATGCTGCGCGATATGCTGCTGGCGCGCGCTTTCGAGGAGCGCGCCGCGCGCGAGTACACCCGGGGGAATATCGCCGGCTTTCTGCATCTGTATCCCGGCGAGGAGGCGGTCGCGGTCGGCGTGTTGCATGCCGCCGAGCCGGGCGATTACGTCGTCAGCACCTATCGCGAACATGTGCATGCCCTGGTGCGTGGCGTGCCGCCCGAGCGGATCATGGCGGAGTTGTTCGGCAAGCGCGATGGGTGCAGTGGCGGCATGGGCGGCTCGATGCATCTGTTCGATCGCGAGCGACGCTTCATGGGAGGTTATGCCATCGTCGGCGAAACCTATCCCATATCCATCGGGATCGCCTATGGCATCGCGATGCGCGAGCTGCCCGAGGCGGTGATCTGCTTCTTCGGCGACGGCGCGGTGAACCAGGGCACCTTCCATGAATCCCTGAACATGGCCGCGCTGTGGAAACTGCCGATACTCTTCGTCTGCGAGAACAACCGTTACCAGATCGGCACCGAGATCCATCGCCATTCCGCCGTCACCGAGGTCTACAAGCGCGCCTGTGGTTACCGTATCCCGGCCGAATGCATCAACGGCATGGATGTGATGGATGTCTACAAGGCGACCCAGTCGGCCCTGCAACGCATTCGCGAGGGCACCGGCCCGCAATTTCTCGAGATCGAGACCTATCGTTTTCGCGGCCACTCGATGGCCGACCCCGGCAGCTACCGGCCGAAGGTCGAGGTACAGGCGTTTCAGGACGAGGACCCGGTGACCGTGGTGCTCGAAGAGACCGTGCCGGACTATCCCAGCGCGGAACATCTCAGCACGATCGGCAAGGACAACATCGAGCATCTGAGCGGACATATCCACCGCGAGGGGTTTCTGAGCGCCGACCAGGTGGAACGGATGCGCCAGGAGATTGCCGACACGGTGGAGGAAGCCGTGCAATTCGCATTGAACAGCCCCGAGCCGAACATGGACGACGCCTTGGCCGCGCTGCATTCCAACCGTGGCCAGGAGGTATTGATCTGATGGCGAGCGAAGTCCTGCTGTGGCAAGCACTGAACCAGGCGATGGATGCCGAGATGGAAGCCGACGACAGCGTATTCACCTTCGGCGAGGATGTCGCGCTGTACGGCGGCAGCTATAGAGTCACCGAGAACCTGTACGCCAAATACGGCGAATGGCGGGTGCGCGACACACCGATATCCGAAGGCGGCTTCACCGGCCTGGGCGTCGGCGCGGCGATGATCGGCATGCGACCGGTGGTCGAGATCATGACGGTGAATTTCGCGTTGCTGGCGCTGGACGCGATCATCAACATGGCGGCGAAGATCCCCTTCATGTCCGGCGGCCAGTTCCCGATGCCGCTGGTGGTGCGCATGCCCGGTGGTGTCGCCAAGCAGCTCGCCGCGCAGCATTCGCAGCGCCTGGAACATACCTTGATGAATGTCCCCGGGTTGCGCATCGCGACGCCCGCCACGCCGCAGGATGCCTGGTGGCAACTGCGCCAGGCGATCCAGAGCAACGAGCCGATCATCCTGCTGGAGCATGAACTGCTGTACTTCAGCAAGGGCATGCTGGATACCACGCTGGAGCCGATTCCGATGCATCGCGCCGTGGTGCGGCGCGCGGGCAGCGACCTGACCCTGATCAGCTATTCGCGCACCGCGCTGTTGGCCCACCAGGCGGCCGATCGTCTCGCCGCCGAGGGCATCGATACCGAGGTCATCGACCTGCGCGGCCTGAGTCCGATCGACTGGGATACCTGTATTGCCTCGCTCGGCAAGACCCATCGTCTGCTGGTCGTCGAGGAGGATTGCGGCTTCGCCGGCGCCGGCGCGGAGATAGCCGCGACCCTGACCGAACGCTGCTTCTATGATCTTGACGCGCCGGTGCGTCGCCACGCCGGGCTGGATATCCCGACACCGTACAACGGCACGCTGGAAGCGGCCAGCATCCCGACCGTCTCCAGCATCATGGAGGCCGCCCGACAATTGGCTCTTGAGGGAGTAGACGCGTGAAAAAAGAACCCATAACCCTGCCGGTACTCTCCGATACCATGGAAACCGGCCATCTGGCCCGCTGGCTGAAGGCGGTAGGCGATCCGGTAAAGAAGGGCGATGTACTCGCCGAGGTCGAATCGGACAAGGCCATGATGGAGGTCGAGGCCTTCGAGGATGGCTATCTGGCCGGGCCGCTCGCCCAGGCGGGTACCGACATCCCGGTGCGCGCGGTGATCGGCTACATCGTCGATTCGCCACCTGACAGCGCCGCGACCGAGCCGCCACCAGCGCATCCAGAACCGGTGTCGGAACCGGCTCCCATGCCGGAAGCGGTGCCACAGACGGCCGACGCGCCAGAACCATCGGCTCCGG
This sequence comes from Sedimenticola sp., assembly GCA_027041035.1. Lineage (GTDB taxonomy): Bacteria > Pseudomonadota > Gammaproteobacteria > Chromatiales > Chromatiaceae > JALSSX01. The sequence goes on from JALULB010000217.1 coordinate 2,939, forward strand.
CGTCTCCGGCGGCTCCCGCGCCGCGACCGAGCGGGCATCGAGCGGCGCCGGCACATCGGGATTCGCGCGCCGGCGTCTCGCCCTATGCGCGTGGCCTGGCGAACGAGCTCGAGGTGGATCTGGCGAACGTCAAGCCCGGCCCC
>JALULB010000218.1:0-1163 GCA_027041035.1 Sedimenticola sp.
TTCATGACCTGTCCTCCTCAATTATGGCTCTGTGTCGGGAGATGGTACCCATCCTCAACATAACCCACGTGGTTGAGGTTGGGCAGGTCAAAACATTATGTCTAGGACTCAATGCCGTCCGGAATGCCCGAATCCACCGCTACCGCGTTCACTTTCGGTAAAGTGCTCGACCAACTCGAATGTCGCGCGCACTACCGGCACGATCACCAATTGAGCGATACGCTCCCCCACCTCGATCCGAAACGGAGAACCGCCACGATTCCAGCAGGAAACGAACAACTGACCCTGATAATCCGAATCGATCAGCCCGACCAGGTTGCCCAACACGATACCGTGTTTGTGTCCCAGCCCGGAGCGCGGCAGAATCACGGCGGCATGCCCCGGATCCGCGATATGTATCGCCATGCCGGTCGGGATCAGCAAGGTTTCTCCCGCGGCCAGTTCGGTCGCCTCGTCGAGCATCGCGCGCAGATCCATGCCGGCGGATCCCGGTGTCGCGTAATGAGGCAGCGGGAAATCGGCGCCGAGACGCGGATCCAGTATTCGGAGTTGTATCTTTTTCATGTCGTGGCCCGGAATCTCATGAGTTTTCCGGATTGGAAAGCAGAGGTTCGATAACATCCAGCAGCCGGTAGGCAAGCTGGCGTTTGTCCTGCATGCCGAGGTGCCGTTCGCCGCTGGGCCAGATGACCGTCAGCGCGTTCTCATCGCGCGCAAAACCGCCCCGCTCGTCACCAACGAGGTTCGCCGCGATGGCATCGAGCCGCTTGTCTTCCAGCTTGGCTCTTGCGTGCTCCGTTACAGCGTGGGTCTCGGCGGCGAATCCCAGTGTGAATGGACCGTCCTTCAGCGCGGCGACCGAACGGAGGATGTCTGGGTTCGGCGTCAGCCTCAACGTGAGATCGCTTCCATGCTTCTTTATCTTTTCCTTGTGTATCTGCACGGGACGATAATCCGCGACCGCCGCCGTGGCAATAAACACATCGCAGTCGTGTACCCCTTGCATCACGGCATTATACATCTGCTCGGCCGATTCCACCCGGATGGGCGTCACCCCCTCGGGAGGCGGCAGGTCGACGGGTCCCGAAACCAGCACCACCTCGGCGCCCCGCTCCCGCAGCGCGCTGGCGATGGCATAGCCCATCTTACCGGAGCTGTGGTTA
>JALULB010000218.1:1173-9679 GCA_027041035.1 Sedimenticola sp.
GGCCTCGCGCGTTGGCCCGGCGGTGACCATGACGCGTCGGCCACGCCAGCTTTCGGGCTGAAAACTGTCGGCCAGCAGCGCGACGATCCGCTCCGGTTCGAGCATCCGCCCCGGCCCGCTGTCGCCGCATGCCTGCGCCCCTTCGTCCGGCCCGAGGAGTGTCGCGCCACGTTGTTTCAGCAGCGCGGCGTTGTCCCGCACCGAGGCATCCGCCCACATCCGCTGATTCATCGCCGGCGCCAACAGACGCGGCGCCGGGCTGGCCAGGCACAGGGTGGTCAGCAGGTCATCGGCGTGACCGCCCGCCAGGCGCGCCATGAAGCCGGCGCTGGCCGGCGCGATCAGGATACGTTGCGCCCAACGCGCCAGTTCGATATGTCCCATCGCCGCCTCGTGGGCCGCGTCGAACAGCTCGGCGCGCACTGGCCTTCCGGTCAGCGCCTGAAGCGTCATCGGCGTAATGAAGCGACACGCCGCGTCGGTCATCACCGCTTGTACCTCGGCGCCCCGGCCAGTCAGAAGGCGCGCCAGTTCCGCCGCCTTGTAGGCGGCGATACTCCCGCTGATGCCAAGCAGTATCCTCTTGCCGTCAAGAACGCTCAGGGCTGATCCCTCGTGAATACGCATAAAATTCCATGCATGATAAACTATAGTTTCCGCCAGCCAAATACCTGATTTTCACACGGCGACGGTAATCCCCTAGGAGCCTGTCGGGTTATGGGGGATCGTAGCGAGAAGGTGGGAGAGCGAGGCCAAATGTTCCCGTTTTTGAGGCACATAGTGGGCCTATGCAACAAAAAAACGGGGATATTTGGACCGCTCTCCCACCTTCGCAGTAGATTCATCCATAATCCGACAGCCTCCCAGGATAATAACCGAATGTCGATCAAGGACTGGCCCGCCGAAGACAGGCCACGAGAAAAACTGCTGAGATGCGGCGCGGATTCGCTGACCGATGCCGAACTGCTGGCGATTTTTCTGCGTACCGGCGTGAGTGGAAAGAACGCCGTGGAACTGGCACGTGATCTGCTCGATGAGTTTGGCTCGCTGAAACGCCTGCTCGGCGCCGACAAGCAACAGTTCTGCAAGGCCAGGGGATTGGGCGAAGCGAAATACGTCCAACTTCAAGCGGTATTGGAGATGAGCGGTCGCTACCTGCGCGAACGCATCGAACAGGATGCCTTCGGCAGCCCGGAACAGACCCGTGAATATGTCAGCTCGCGGCTGCGCCGCTATCCTCACGAAGTGTTCGCCTGCCTGTTCCTCGACAACCGCCACCGCCTGATCGCCTTCGAGGAGTTGTTCAATGGCACCATCGACGGCGCGTCGGTGCATCCCCGCGAGGTCGTCAGGCGCGTGATCGCGCACAACGCCGCCGCAGTCATTCTGGCCCACAACCATCCTTCCGGCGTATCCGAGCCCAGCCGGGCCGACATCCAGATCACCAGCCGCCTGCGCGATGCCCTCGGGTTGATCGATACCCGCGTGCTGGACCACTTCATTGTCGGTGACGGCCCGGCGGTATCCTTCGCGGAGCGTGGACTGCTGTAAACGGCGGAAAGGCAGAGCCAATGATGATCGGTAACCATTTACTTGACCCAAGGCGGTCGTTTTGCTATAAATTCCGGTTTTATTCTCCGCCGTGATCATTCGCGGCATCATGTATCACTAATCGGGATTTCTCAGGGTTCAGCATCATGTCCAGAGTCTGTCAGGTAACAGGTAAACGTCCGATGAGCGGCAACAATGTCTCTCACGCCCATAACAAGACCCGGCGTCGTTTTCTGCCGAATCTGCACAACCACAGATTCTGGGTCGAGAGCGAGAACCGCTGGGTTCGCCTGCGCGTTTCCGCCAGCGGCATGCGCATCATCGACAAGAAAGGTATCGACGCCGTACTGGCCGAGATGCGTGGCCGTGGCGAGAAGGTTTAAAGGAGCAGATCATGCGTGACAAGATCAAGATGGTATCCAGCGCCGGCACCGGCCATTTCTATACGACCACGAAGAACAAGCGCACCACGCCCGACAAGCTGGAGATGAAGAAGTACGATCCGACCGTGCGCAAACACGTGATGTACAAGGAAAGCAAGATCAAATAGACCGCCCGCATGGATCATGACTACGCGTTGAGTAGTCGCTTTGGGCCGAACGAAAAAAACCGCCAAATGGCGGTTTTTTTCGTTTCCAGCGCGCGGATGAGGCCGCCAACAGCGGAAGCCTTCAACCGACACCGCTGGCCTTGCCCGCCGCGCAGGAAAAGAAAGCGACCTCCATCAGCTTCTCCGCCTCGTCGGCCGGCACCGGCTTGCTGAACAGGTATCCCTGAGCAAAATCGCAGCCGTGCTGGCGCAGATACTCCAGTTGCTCCGGCGTCTCCACGCCCTCGGCGACGATATCCAGATCCAGCGTCTTGCCCAGCGCGATGATTGCGCGGATGATCGCCGCGTCGTTGCTGTCGGTGGTGATGTCCTTGACGAAACTCCGGTCGATCTTCAGCGCATCCAATGGCAACTGCTTCAGGTAACTGAGCGAGGAGTAGCCGGTACCGAAGTCATCGATGGACAGACTGATGCCGACCTCCTTCAGATTCCGCAGAATCACTGTGTTCGAGTCCACGTCATGCATGACGGTACTTTCCGTCAACTCCAGTTCCAACGCATCGGGGGCGATGGAGTGGCGCTGCAACGCGTTGAGTATCTGGCGCACCAAGCCCTGCTGGTTGAACTGCTGAAAAGACAGGTTGACGCCGACATGCCCGGCCTGTCTGCCCCGCGCCCGCCATTCACGAATCTGCGCGCAGGCGGTATCCAGCACCCATTCCCCGATCGGGATGATCAGGCCGCTGTCCTCGGCGATGGGAATGAACTCGTCGGGTGGAATCAGGCCAAAGCCCGGCTGCTCCCAGCGTACCAGCGCCTCGAAGCCGACCAGTTGGCAGTTGTCACGGATATCCAGCTTCGGCTGATAATGCAACACCAACTGACCGCGCTCCACGGCTTGTTTCAAACGGGTTTCCATGCTCAGCCGCTTGGCAAACTGCGAGTTCATCTGATTGGTATAGCAGCGAAAGGTATCCCGGCCGGAACGCTTTGCCTGATACATCGCCGTATCCGCGTTCTTCAGCAGGGTCTCGACCTCCTTGCCGTCATCCGGGTAGATGGCGACCCCGATACTCGCGCGGATATAGATGTCCTGCCCGGAGACGCGCACCGGCTCGGTGCTCAAATGTTCCAGCACGCGATCCGCCACCTGCGCGACGACACTGGCCGTGTGCAGGTTCGACAACAGGATGGTGAATTCATCGCCGCCAAGACGCGACAGTGAGAACACGTCGTCTCCGCCCTCGTGGGCGGCCTGCGCGACCATGTCGGAGCCACGCAGACTTTCCTGCAGGCGTTCGGATACCGAGCGCAACAGCTCATCCCCGGCGCCATGCCCCCAGGTATCGTTGATGCGTTTGAACTGATCGAGATCCAGATAGAGCAGCGCCACGCGATGGCCATGCTTGTCGGCGTCGAACAGCGCCCTTTTGGCGTGTTCCATGAACAACTGCCGATTGGGCAGACCGGTGAGCGCATCGTAAAAAGCCAGAAAATAGATGCGCTCTTCCGCCTTCTTGCGCTCGGAAATATCTTGCACGATCCCCTGCATACCGATCGCTTTCCCGGCGTGATCGACGATTACCCTGGCCTGGGTATGCACGTTGTGCACATTGTCGTTACCCAATACCAGATCGTGATCAATGCTACAGGTGGCGCGCTGCGCGATGGCCCGCGCAAGCGCGGCCTCGACCCGATGGCGCTCGCCACCCGCCAGCATCGCGACAAATCCGGCGTAGCTAGCGTCGGCGGGCGCCCGGCCGACACCAAACACCTGGGGAAAGCTCGGTGACCACACCCAGCTGTCATCGACCAGATTCCACTCCCAGTGCACCAGGCGCGCGACCAGCTGTGCCTGGGAGAGTTTCTGCTCGTTGTGACGCAACGATTGAAACGCATCCGCCGCGCGCAACAGGTAGCGAACCCGGTGGTTCAGGATCGGCCAATTGACCGGCTTGGTGATAAAATCCGTTGCCCCGACCTCGTAGGCGCGCTGGATGGAGGCGACATCCTCCAGCCCGGTCACCATGACGATGGTCACCTCGTCACCGCCTGACAGGGCACGAATCCGCGAGCAGGCGCTGAAACCATCCAGCACCGGCATCTGCACATCCATCAGTATCAGGTCTGGCTGTTCGCGTGAGAACGCCTCGACGGCCTGTTCGCCGTTCTCCGCCTCGGTGACGCGCAGACCGGCCTGCTCCAGCGCCTCGCGCATCAACAGGCGCATCGCCAGATCATCATCAACGACGAGTATCAGGCGTGTCGACGACGCCATATCGAGATCCCGGTCAGACATCGCTCATCCCCGACCCGGCTGCGAGTTATCAGCCACCGAGCCGATATCGCATCTATGCTGTTTGTTCTCCGATCTCACATCCATCAACTCCAAGTCTGTCCGCGCACCCCGCCCGAGAAGCGCCTTCGGGTTCACGCGCGCCGCCACGTGACATGTCGACGCACTGGTGATTATTTCGGCAGCCGGGGAAAAATATTGACAGGGCGGGAAGAATCAGGCCAGGAGCCGGCACGGAAACTTCATGAATTCGCGCAATGCTCTCGCAATATATTGATATTACGAGGAATTCTATAAAGCCGTCGCGTATCCGTGATTATGCGCAACGGAAGCGGATTTCTCGCGGAATCAAGCGGCAAGCGAGGGCGTGCGTAATTCATGAATTCTCCGGGCTGGCGATATGCTATACTCCGCGCGCTTTGGAGCAACTTGAAGTCTACAGAGAGATGGCAAAAGAAGATTTTATTGAAATGGAAGGCACCGTGATCGACACGCTGCCGAATACCACTTTCCGTGTCGAGCTGGAAAACGGTCACGTCGTGACCGCGCATATCTCCGGCAAGATGCGCAAGCATTACATTCGCATCCTGACCGGCGACAAGGTAACGGTGCAACTGACCCCTTACGACCTGAGCAAGGGTCGCATCACCTATCGCGCCCGCTGATCGGTGACGCTAGCTGGCGGCGTGCCGTCAGACCGCTGACTTGTCCGCCTGACCCGCTTTCTCGACAATATCGAACACCAGTTCATCGTCCCGCACCGAGACGCTCACGTGACCTCCGCGTGACAGCCTGCCGAACAGCAACTCCTCCGCCAGCGGCTTGCGAATCTTGTCCCGGATCACCCGCGCCATCGGACGCGCGCCCATGCGTACGTCATAACCCTTGTTGCCCAACCAGGCACGCGCTTCCGCCTCGACACTCAATGTCACGTGCTTGTCCGCCAGTTGCGCCTCTAGCTCGAACAGGAACTTGTCCACCACGTTGCCTATCGATTCCTTCGCCAACGGCGCGAACTGGACGATAGCATCCAGCCGGTTGCGGAACTCCGGCGTGAACAGCTTGCGAATCGCCTCCATGCCATCGCTGCTGTGATCCTGGGAGGTAAATCCGATCGACGGTCGCGCCATGTCCTGGGCGCCCGCGTTGGTCGTCATGATGATGGTGACATTGCGGAAATCCGATTTGCGCCCATTATTGTCCGTCAACGTGCCGTGGTCCATCACCTGCAACAGCAGATTGAACACATCCGGGTGGGCTTTTTCGATCTCGTCGAGCAGCAACACCGAATGCGGGTGCTTGTTGATCTGCTCCGTCAACAGGCCACCCTGGTCGAAGCCGACGTAGCCCGGCGGCGCGCCGATCAGACGTGACACCGTGTGTCGCTCCATATACTCCGACATGTCGAAGCGAATCAACTCCAGCCCGAGTATGCGCGCCAACTGCCGGGTGACCTCGGTCTTGCCAACGCCGGTGGGCCCGGCGAACAGGAAGGCGCCGACCGGACGGTCCTCGTTGCCCAGCCCGGAACGACTCATGCGAATCGCCGAGGACAGGGTTTCAATCGCGTCGTCCTGCCCGTATACGACCATCTTCAGATCACGCGGCAGATTCTTCAGCGCCTCGTTGTCGGTCCGGGATACCTTTTTCTCCGGGATACGCGCGATCTTCGCGACGACGCGCTCGATATCGCCGACGCCGATCGTGCGACGCCGCTTCGCCGGTGTCTGCAGACGCGTGCTCGCGCCGGCCTCGTCGATGACATCGATGGCCTTGTCCGGCAGGTGCCGGTCGTTGATGTATTTCGCCGACAGCTCGGCCGCGGTGCGCAACGCCTTGTTGGTGTACTTGATGTCGTGATGCTCTTCGAAGCGGCTCTTCAGCCCACGCAGGATCTCCACGGTCTCGTCGACACTCGGCTCGGTGACATCGATCTTCTGGAAACGGCGCGCCAAGGCGTGATCCTTCTCGAAGATCGAACGATACTCCTGGTAGGTCGTGGAACCGATGCAGCGCATCTCGCCGGAAGCCAGCATCGGCTTGATCAGATTGGATGCATCCATGACACCGCCCGACGCCGCGCCAGCACCGATTATCGTGTGGATCTCATCAATGAAAAGAATGACATGAGACTCTTTCTTCAACTGATTGATAACGGACTTCAGGCGCTTCTCGAAATCACCCCGGTATTTGGTGCCGGCGACCAGGCCGCCAAGATCCAGTGAATAGATCACGTTGCCGTCGAGTACCTCGGGTACCTCGGCATCGACGATCTTCTTCGCCAGGCCCTCCGCGATGGCCGTCTTGCCGACACCGGCCTCGCCGACCAGCAACGGGTTGTTCTTGCGTCGACGGCACAGGATCTGGATGGTCCGCTCGATCTCGTGGGCGCGACCGATCAGCGGATCGATCTTCCCGGCGCGAGCCAGTTCGTTCAGGTTGACCGCATAGGTGTCCAGCGGACTCGCGCTGGTGTTCTCGTTGCTTTCATTCGTGTCGCCACTCGGTGAAACACCGGGTAGTTCATTGTCGTCGCGCACCTTGGAGATCCCGTGCGCGATATAGTTGACGACATCCAGCCGGGTAATGTCCTGCTTGTCGAGGAGATAGACCGCCTGGGATTCCTGCTCGTTGAACAACGCCACGAGGATGTTCGCGCCGGTGACTTCGTCGCCCTCCTTGCCGGACGACTGAATCTGAAAGACCGCGCGTTGCAAGACCCGCTGGAAACCCAGCGTCGGCTGGGCTTCGCGAGGATCTCCGTCGCGCAACACCGGTGTCGTCTCGTCGAGGTAACTGGCTAGATCGCTGCGCAGGCTGTCCATGTCCGCCGCGCACGCACGCAACACCTCCACCGCCGAGGGATTGTCCAGCAGCGCCAGCAGCAGATGCTCCACCGTCATGAATTCATGGCGCAACTCGCGTGCGCTCTTGAACGCCTGATTCAGCGTATATTCGAGTTCTTTGCTTAACATCCGCTCTTACCTCATTACACCTTACCGACATTCAGACCACGATCATCGATCAATTACTTCATCGACCGCTGATGATTTTCCTTGGACGCCATCGCGCATCCAGACCACACCACGATCCGCGCCGGACACGCCCGAAGGTGGCGATCAAGTCGCCATCTCCAGCGTACACAGCAGCGGATGCTGATTCTCGCGCGCGTATTCATTCACCTGAGTCACCTTGGTCTCTGCGATATCACGCGGGAACACGCCGCAGACGCCCACGCCACGCGTATGCACATGCAACATGATCCGGGTCGCCTTCTCCTGATCCATACTGAAGAAGGTCTCCAGGATCTCGACGACGAACTCCATGGGAGTATAGTCGTCGTTCAGTAGCAGCACCTTGTAGAGTGGCGGCCTCTTCAGCTTCGGGCGCGCCTCCTGTACGGAAATATCGCCGTCCGATCGATCGTCTTCTCTTTCGCTCATAGCAGTCAATTGTCACCAACACACTTTCACCCAAAGTTTACCACAGAATGAAAAATTTACCGGCTCATAATATGATGTACCACATCACTTAGATACTATATCTATATGATATATAGAATATTATTTTGACATCATGACATTTTGTCAGAAAAATGCGCAAAGCATTTGACCATTCGTCCGATACCGCTATACTTTGAGTTACAGTTTCCGTAAGAGAAACAGTAATTAAGCCTGACTCGGTCAGGCGCCAAGAGGGTGTCGGATCCAGGGAATCGTAGCGAGGCAGTAGACTACCCCTAAACCCGACAGCCTCCCAGACCAAAGGAAACCGGCCATTTGCCGGGTAACAATCAAGCACACCTGTTGGAGGAGTTTGTATGGCCACAGGCACCGTAAAATGGTTCAACAATGCCAAGGGCTATGGGTTCGTCACGCCGGACCTCGGTAGTGATGATGTATTCGTGCATTTCTCATCGATAGAGATGGATGGCTACAAGACACTCAAGGAAGGACAAAAAGTAGAATTCGAGGTGGAGCAAGGGCCAAAAGGCCTGCATGCGGCGCATCTCCATGAATTGAACGCGTAACCGTCCGCTGAGCATTCGAAGGCCCGACCCGAACCCCGACCCGAACGAAGCGCCTTCGAATCGGGACAAGCCACCAATC
>JALULB010000219.1 GCA_027041035.1 Sedimenticola sp.
CGCGCGCCGCCCAGGCGTGGGACGATCCGGCCGCCCTCGACGCGCTGCTGATGGAACGCATCCGCTCCATCCCGTATGCGCGTTTCATGTACGCGCTGCGCCCCGACGGCGTGCAGATCAGCGCCAACGCGACCCAGCAGGAGCAGGAGGAACAGGACCGTGGACGCGACCGTTCCAAGCGCCCCTACATGCGCGAGGCCAGCAAAGACAAGACCGTGCTGTCGGATGCCTATATCAGCCTGCGCGCGAATCGCCCGTCGATCACCGCGCTGCAACCGGTATCGCGCGACGGCAAACACATCGGCCATATCGGTGTCGATTTCGACCTGCGCCGCCTGCCCCTGACCCGCGAGCTATACGAAGAACCGGGCCAATGGCAGCAGCTACGCGGCGACCCGGCGATTCGCGGCCAGGTATTCCACCAGAGCCGTGTCGAGAGCCGCATGGACAGGCATATCGACGCCGTGCTGCCGGTGATGGAAGAGCTGATCACCGACAACGGCATCTTTCACGGCAAGCTGCATTTCTCCAGCAGTCGCGCGACCATCTGGCAGATCGACGACCCGTTCCGCTACCGGCTGCTGAACATCGACGCATTGACCGACCCGGATATCGTCCTCGCCTATCCCGAACGCCCGTATCCCGCCTCGGCGAAGGTGCCGACCGATGCGATCAAGCCGATACTCGATACCTTCAAGCACCTGCGCTTCGCCGATGAGACCATCTACCTGCGCGCAGGCTCGATCAACATCTTCAACGGCCTCGTCGGCCTCAACTTCTCCTGCGATGGCTCGCACTATATCCCATTCGAGCAATTTCTCGCCAAGGACTCTGAATTCTGGGAAGGCATGTAATGAAACCGCTGCGCGTACTGATACTCCTGATCGTCATCGGTCTGGCCGGCTTCGTCACCGCCACCCTGCTCGGAGTCGACCAGATCAAGGACAAAGCGGTCGTCGAGGAGGTCAGCGACATCCTGCATGCCGAACGGCGTGGGCAGTCTCTCGACTCGATCGCCGAAGCGCTCAAGCACGGCGCTCTTCGCAGCCTGTGGAAGAACACCGAAAAACTGATCTCCGACGACCTGATCATCCTGTCGATCAAGGGTTCGCGCCCGCTGCTGCTGAACAAGGAGGTGATGATCGTCGAGGTGCGCTACCTGATCGACGACGACAAACAAGCCGACAGCGACGAACACAAACGCTACTTCCGCTTTCTGCACAGCATCGACAAGGGCTGGGTATTCAAGGGCGAGGCGACGGCGCGGGACTACTGGTTGAACTTCCTCTACAACGTCAAGCCGATTCCTGAAAAGACGGCCCGGGCCGAAGCCGGAGACAAGCCCGCGGCCGAACGGAAAAACCTCGTGGAGTCATGAGGGTATATCCCCCGGTCCCGGCGTATAATCACCGCCATCACAGCATTCAGGATTTCGCCATGAGCCGAAAAACCGACATCGAAACGCGCATCCGCGAGCGGCTGAAGCCCTTGCATCTGGAGGTCGTCGACGAGACCCATAACCACAATGTGCCGGAGAACGCCGAATCACATTTCAAGATCATCGTCGCCAGCGACGACTTCGACGGCAAGATGCTGGTCGCGCGTCACCGCCTGATCAACGAACTGTTCGCCGACGAACTCGCCAGCGGCGCCATCCACGCACTCGCCCTGCACACCATGACCCCCGAAGAATGGTATGCCAAGGGCGGCGAAGCCCCACAATCACCCCCCTGTCTGGGCGGAGGAAAGAACCAATGATCATGCAATCCATACGCTGGCTGCTCGGCCGCATCATACTCGGCATCGACTGGCTGACCTCGCCAAAACCGGTGGAACGCTCAGAACAAGACATGGCGCGCATCCGCGAAGCCACCAAGAACCTCGTGCTGTACCACTACCAGGCCTGCCCGTTCTGCGTGAAGACCCGTCGCCAGATCAAGCGCCTGAACCTGCCGATCGAACTGCGCGACGCCAAGCGCAACCCGCAATGGAAACAGGAACTGATCGAGAAAGGCGGCAAGGAACAGGTTCCGTGCCTGCGCATCCGCAACGCCGACGGCAGCGAACAGTGGCTCTACGAATCGTCGGACATCAATGCCTGGCTGGAAGAAAAATTCCCTCCGCCAGGCACCGAGAAATCCACCGCTGTCGGTTGATCCCTCGTTACCAACGCTTTATCCTGTTCTCGCCAAACCGATACAACAACAAGCATTCGATAGAAAATTACAATGAGCTTTTCACATCGACTTGAGTTTTAATACGAAACGATCCAACCCTTGTCTCGCGCGGCTCCGCGCCTGACTCGGGGCGAAAAGACCGCCCTCGGGGCGGTTTTTTCATTTTACGCGGCTGAAGACAAGGACAGCCAATGCGCACTATCGTTTATGTGGATGGCTACAATCTCTTCTATTCGCTTCTTACCAAGTCACCATACAAATGGCTCGATTTAATACGATTGTTCGAGGAGCACTTACTCAAAAACATTCTGCTCCCCAACGCAATCCACCAGACTGACTTCGACCTAATCAAGGTAAAGTACTTCACTGCCCCAATACTCGGAAAATTTGCCAACGATCCTCGGTCCCCGAATCGCCAAGCCCATTATCACCGCGCCTTAAAAGCTGGCAGTGCGGGAAATCGCATAGAAATCATAAAAGGTTTCCACCTTCATGGAATTACTACTGGATACCCGATCCCTCCGATTCCTGGAGTAGATCGGATAAAAGTAAAGGTTATGGAAGAAAAACAAACAGACGTGAATATCAGCCTGCAAATGTACCGAGATGTAGTACAGGGAAATTGTGATTGCACAGTCCTGTGCTCAAACGACTCCGACTTAGAGCCAGCCATGAAGTTGATTAAAAACGATTTCCCCTCAACAAAAATAGGATTGATTTTACCCCGTAACAAGAACGGCCGTAAAAGCGGAAAGCTTGAGAGACATGCCGATTGGGTACGCCAACACATTCGAGAAGAAGAACTAGAAAGATGTCAGTTTCCAGATATTATCCTAGATCACAGAAACAGAACAATTCAGATACCTGATGAGTGGCGCCCCTTCCGCTGGCACCCACACCCC
>JALULB010000220.1:0-1002 GCA_027041035.1 Sedimenticola sp.
ACCAACGCCGAATCGATACCGCCGGACAGGCCGAGCACCGCGCCCTTGAAGCCGTTCTTGCGCACATAGTCACGCGTGCCGAGCACCAGGGCGCGATAGATGGCTTCCTGCTCCGTCAGTGGTTCGCTGATCGCCGCCAACGCCGGTGCGCCGTCCGCGTCGATGACGCAGTTCACCAGCGCCTCGTCGAAGAACGGCAGGCGCTGCGCCAGCCGGCCACCGCGATCGACGACGAAGGAGCCGCCGTCGAACACCAGCTCATCCTGCCCGCCGACCAGGTTCACGTAGACGATCGCCAGACGGTTCTCTCGCGCGCGCGTCGCCAGCAATTCCTCGCGCTCGGGCGCCTTGCCCTTGTGAAACGGCGAGGCGTTCAGGTTCAGCAACAGCGTCGCGCCGTCACGCGCGGCCTGACGCGCCGGTTCCGGCTCCCAGATGTCCTCGCAGATGGTCAGGCCGATGCGATGGCCGTCCAGCTCGAATACAGCGCTCTCCAGGCCCGGATCGAAATAACGCTTCTCGTCGAACACGCTGTAGTTCGGCAGCGCCTGCTTGTGGTATTCGACAAGCATCCCGCCGTCGCACAGCACGCCGGCGGCGTTGTACAGGCTGCCGCTCTTGCGACGCGGGTAGCCGATCACCATGGCGATGCCGGAAACCGCCGACATCACGCGCTGCATCTGCACCTCGACCTCGTCGAGAAAATCCTCGCGCAGCAGCAGATCCTCGGGCGGATAGCTGGTCAGGCTCAGCTCCGGAAACACCACCAGCCGCGCGCCCATCTCGTCGCGCGCGCGCCGCGCGGTTTCGATGATGCGCTCGGCATTCGCGGCAATCGCGCCGACATGCAGATCGAGCTGCGCCAGCGCGATGACCAGCGCCTTTCTCTGGTCTTTTCCGCGTTCCGTCGCCTCCACCGGATCAGCCATTCAGCAGTTCCCGCATGCGCGCGCCGATCAACGCCGGTGAATGCACCGTGGCGACGCCGGCCGCCTCCAACGC
>JALULB010000220.1:1012-3063 GCA_027041035.1 Sedimenticola sp.
TCCCATGCGTTTACCCGCCGGCGCGGTGACGCCGGCGATATAGGCGACCACCGGCTTCGAGACGTGTCGCTGGATATAGGCGGCGGCCTCCTCCTCCGCGCTACCGCCGATCTCGCCGACCATGACGATGCCCTCGGTCTGTGCGTCCTGCTCGAACAATTCCAGGCAGTCGATGAAATTCATCCCCTGCAAAGGATCACCGCCGATACCGACACAGGTACTCTGGCCGAGTCCGACGCGCGTGGTCTGATGCACCGCCTCGTAGGTCAGGGTGCCGGAGCGCGATACCACGCCGATCCGCCCGGGTTGGTGGATGCTGCCGGGCATGATGCCGATCTTGCATTCCCCGGGGGTGATCAGGCCGGGACAGTTCGGCCCGATCAGGCGCGCGTCGAAATCCTTCAACGCCGCCTTCACGCGCAGCATGTCGAGCACCGGAATGCCCTCCGTGACGCACGCGATCACGCGGATGCCGGCATCCGCCGCTTCCAGTATCGCATCGGCGGCGAAGGCCGCCGGCACGTAGATCATGCTTGCGTCGGCGCCGCTCTCGGCGACTGCGTCATGCACGGTGTCGAACACCGGCAGGCCGAGATGCGTCTGACCGCCCTTGCCCGGTGTCACGCCGCCGACCATGCGCGTGCCATAGGCGATCGCCTGCTCGGAATGAAAGCTGCCCTGCCTGCCGGTAAAGCCCTGGCAGATGACGCGGGTCTCCCGGTTGACGAGTATGCTCATACCGGCTCTCCCCGCGCCGCGCACACGACCTGCCCGGCGGCGCTGTCGAGATCCTGCTCGGTGAGCAGATCGAGACCGCTGTCGTTCAGCAGCGCCAGCCCCTGTTCCGCGTGGGTGCCTTCCAGCCGCACGACCACCGGCACCGCGATGCGGGTCTCCTTCACCGCCTGGATGATGCCCTCGGCGATCAGGTCGCAGCGCACGATGCCGCCGAAGATATTCACCAGCACCGCCTTTACCTTGGTGTCGGACAGGATCAGCTTGAATGCCTCAGCGACGCGTTCGGCGGTCGCGCCTCCGCCGACATCGAGAAAATTCGCTGGCTCGCCACCATGCAGCTTGACCAGATCCATCGTCGCCATCGCCAACCCGGCGCCATTCACCATGCAGCCGATATCGCCATCCAGGGCGATATAGTTCAACTGATGCTCGGCGGCGGCCGCCTCGCGGGCATCCTCCTGAGCGATATCGCGCAACGCCGCCAGATCGGCATGCCGGTACAGCGCGTTGTCGTCCAGGTTCAGCTTGGCATCCAGCGCAAGCAGGTCGCCATCGGATGTCACCACCAATGGATTGATCTCGATCAGGCTGGCGTCGGAGTCCAGGAACAAACGTTGCAGGGCAAACATGATCTGCTGCAACTGGCGTAGCTGCTGGCCCCGCAGGCCGAGCCGGAAGCCGACATAACGACACTGGAAAGCCTGTAGACCCGCCGCCGTGTTCGTGCGTACCCGGATGATGCGTTCCGGCTCGCTGGCCGCCACCGCCTCGATATCCATGCCACCGGCATCCGAAGCAAGAAACGCGAGTTGCTCCGCCTGGCGGTCGATCAGCACGCTCAGGTAGAGTTCACGGGCGATCCCGGTCGGCTGCTCGATCAGCACCTGGCGAACCGGCAGCCCGGCGGCACCGGTCTGCGGTGTCACCAACCGCGAACCCAGCAGCCGCGCGGCCTCGTCGCGCAGCGCGGAAAAGGAGTCGACGAGCTTCACGCCGCCACCCTTGCCACGTCCTCCGGCATGCACCTGCGCCTTGATCACCCAGCGATCACCACCCAGTACCTCGGCCGCCGCGACCGCCTCGCCGACACTGCCGGCCAACTGGCTCTTCGGCACCGGCAGGCCGAAATCGGCGAACAGTCTCTTGGCTTGATACTCGTGCAGATTCATGTGCTGCCCCAACAGGTAAAAAATGCTAGTAACTACTCAGCTAACCGCTGAAATGCGCCAGCTCTGCGTTTAAAAATGGTCATTTACACGTGTAAACCGGCAATTGCTCCTGCATTGCCCTAATAAGTTACATCCCTGTAACGA
>JALULB010000221.1 GCA_027041035.1 Sedimenticola sp.
CTGACGCATTTCAGCGGCGATCTGAGCAGTTACCCTTTATTTGACCTACTCGCTGAGTAGTTACAATCCGGAATGGGTACAATTGCCGCGCTATCCTCGAATAAATTCAAGAATCCATTTTTATCGCCTTATAAAACGATAGCGATCACTTACTTCATTCTCTCCAGCCGGCCAGCTTTTCGAGACACTCGCGGTTGAGTTCAATGGCGCGGGATGCACTGTCCGCCTCGGTATAGCAACGCAATTCCGGCGCGTTGCCGGAAGGTCGCAGGTGAACGATCTCGGCATTCTCCAAGGTCATGCGCAAACCGTCGGTCGTGTCGATTGAGCTTACCGAGGCCAGATTCCCGCCGAGCCAGGCGCTGGCGGAAGCGGTTCCTCCAGCGCGCAGTTCGGCGATACGCGCCTGACTGATCGCGGTCGGCATCTCCTTGATCCGATCACTGGCTGTGAATCTTGACGGCAGGGATTCCCGCAAGGCGGACAGGCTGCAACCCCGCTCCCGGGCCATGGCCAGCAGCGCCAGCGGCACGATGATCGCATCCCGGGTCGGCAGGGCCGCGAGTGTCCTGCCCTGTTGCCGGATCTCGGTTTCGATCAGAAAACCGCCATTGGCCTCATAGCCGACGACAGGCGCGATACCGGCCGCGCGCGCGGCCTGCATCGCCTCGATCACATAGGGAGAACCGATGCGGGTACGCCGGATGTCATCGAAGTCGCCACTCTTCTCCAACGCGGTATTGCTGCTGACCGGCGTCACCACGGCGCGCGCGCCGAGTTGACGCGCGCACAGGATGCCCGCCACGTCGCCGCGCAACCATTCGCCGTGTTCGTCACTGATCAGCGGCCGGTCGCCATCGCCATCGGCCGAGATGATCGCGTCGAAGCGGTTGTCGGCGGCCCATTCCCGGGCCAGGCGGATATCTTCTTCGCGAATCGCCTCGGTATCCACCGGGATGAAGCGCTCCGAATACCCGAGCCGAATAACCTCGGCGCCGAGTCCCTGGAGAATCCGCAGAAAGACCCCGCGAGCCACACTGGAATGCTCGTACAGGCCCAGGCGCCGCCCGGCCAGCGCGCCTTGCGGAAAGAAATCCAGGTAACGTTGCACATAGTCATCGGCCGCCTGGTTGTCGACAGGTGTCAGGCTGTCGGCCACGTCGGGTGTCTCCGGAACCACCACTTCGCGAGCGGCGATGCCCTGTTCATCCGCCTTGAGGATCTCTCCTTCGGCGGTATAGAACTTGATGCCGTTACGATCGTCCGGGATATGACTGCCGGTGACCATGATGCTCGGCATGTGTCGACGGATTCCGTGGCAGGCAACCGCCGGCGTCGGAATCGCGCCGCAGTTGATCACCTCGCCCCCGACATCGCGAATCGCCGCCGCGACCGCCCGCATGATGCGCGGCGTGCTCGGCCGATAGTCACCCGCCAACGCCACGCCTCCGCCGACATAACGATCGGAATCGCGCAGATAGTCGAGAAAGGCGCGGGTATAGCTGTAACAGACGCTGTCGCTCATCGCCTCGCTGAGGCCACGCGCGCCACTGGTGCCGAAACCGACACCGCTACGCTTCATCAGCTCGCTGATCCGCATCTTCATCGCAGCAGAGGACGGGCGTTGGTCGGTTGAACCGGACGGTTGTTCGGATGCCGCATGATTCGGGAGAAACGCTCGATCTGCTCCCTGCTGGCGGTGACCGGTTGCTTCAGCACGAACCAGAAGACCCCTTCGGTGCAGGGTGGCGTGGTCAGGGAACCGTTGAAGCGGTAATAGTCCTTGTCTTTCGGCAACAGGCGGCTGGGCGGCAGCTTGTCCGCGATGCCAAAGGCCTCTCCCGGATGCGTGGGCATGAATTTCCACAGCTTGCTCAGTACCGGATTGGTGTCCCCGATCTCGAACATCAACGCCACGACGGCGAGGTTGCCTTTGTCATCGGCATGCACGAAATGCGCTTCCATCGGAAAATGAACGGCGTCCACGGTATTCTCGGAAGGGGAATGAAAATGGACTTGTTTCAGCTCAAAAGTCCGATTATCGACAACGATACCGGCACCTTTCGGGAAGTTATGCTGAATACTGTGACCGGTATTGACGATATCGCGCGCCGCTGTCTTGTAGAAGAACGCGAGCGAAGGCATCTCCGCCTCGATGGTATCCGTGATATTGATCGGAGACTGGTTCTTGCCCAGCGCGCAATTGGCGAACGCGTGACTGAGCTTGGCCCAGTGTTCAGGTCCACTCTCCCCTTTGTAACCCCAATGGTTCTGACCTTCCGACGCCCGCGATGCCATGGTTCCCAACAGCAATAACACGAGAAATACGGAACAGAAACTGGTTTTCATCATTGATCACTACCTCCAAGAATCATCCTCGTCGGACCCGGTTCAGTGTGGGGGTGCATTTCACTCCGCCCAACCTGCGGATACGGGGTTTCGTTCTGATTACGGCACCCGCGTTACAGCGCTAGGAGCCTGTCGGATTGTGGGGGATCGTAGCGAGTAGGTGGGAGAGCGAAGCCAAATGTTCCCGGTTTTGAGGCGCATAGTGGACCTATGTAACGAAAAAACGGGGATATTTGGACCGCTCTCCCAGCTTCGCAGTAGATTCATCCATCATCCGACAGGCTCCTCGCCACGCTCCCAAAAGAAGGCAGTTTACACGGGAACAGGCTGGATTCCAGCCTGGGATCAGGATTCGTTGTATCATTTCGATACTTTTTTCAAACGAATGACAATGCTCCGCAAACCCAGTTTGCGCAGCCGCGCCCTGACCTGCTTCATCCGCTGCTCGCCGCGAAAGGGGCCGGCACGCACGCGATGGTAGGTCTGCCTGTCGTTGATACTGACTTTTTCGATACGTGTTTCAATGCCCTTGAACGCCAGCCGAGCCTTCAGCTTGTCCGCGTCCCTGGCCTGGCGGAACGACGCCACCTGTAGCATGTACAGCTTGTTGCCGACGGGCTGCCTGTCTTTGCGGGCCGTCGGGAGCGTGGCTGCCGGCTTCTTCTCCGCTTTGACCTTTGCACGTGGCTTTTTGGGTTTCGCTTCCGGCGTGG
>JALULB010000222.1:0-1276 GCA_027041035.1 Sedimenticola sp.
TCTTCAATGGCGGAGAAATGGTGCAGAATGGAGGGGGTTGGCTTGGGTTTCATGGCAGCTCAAATGCTTATACCATTTACCTCATCCTACTTGTCAGGTCAATAGGATTTAAGCGCGATTGCCCTGGCAGGCATCGACGTATTCTTTACAAATCCACCGTTTTTTACTATCTTGGCGGCTTATTCTCCTCCAGCCGGCAAACCGATGATGCGCACCGCGCCACACAAAACGCTGCATACAGACACCCGATGGTGAGGCTCGCGCCTGTCCGTCCCACGTTTGTCTGTCCATCCGTTATTGTGTGAGATCATCATGACCCCCGATCAATTCGAGCGCCTTGAGAAACAAGGCTACAACCGCATCCCGGTGATGCGCGAGGTTCTGGCCGACCTGGATACCCCGCTGTCGGTCTATCTGAAGCTGGCCAACCAGCCCTATTCCTATCTGTTCGAATCCGTGCATGGCGGCGAGAAATGGGGCCGCTACTCGATCATCGGCCTGCCATGCAAGACGCGCCTCGTGGTCTCCGGCCACGACATCACGCTGATCGCGAACGGCGAGTCCCGGCGCGAAACCCACGACGACCCGCTCGCTTTCATCGAGCGCTACCAGCAACGCTTCCGCGTCGCTCCCGAGGAGCATCTGCCGCGCTTCAGTGGCGGCCTGGTCGGCTATTTCGGTTACGACACCATCCGCTACATCGAACCGCGTCTCAGTGAATGCCCGAACCCCGACACGCTCGGTACGCCGGATATCCTGTTGATGCTGTCGGAAGAGCTGGTGGTATTCGACAACCTGCGCGGTCGGCTCTACCTGATCGTGCATGCCGACATCGATCGCGGCGATACCCTGGCCGACTGCAAGCAGCGTCTCGACGCGCTGCACGAGCAACTGCGCCAGCCGACACCCGCGACGCGATCCACGGCCAGCACGCGCGACATCCGCGAGGATGATTTCGTCTCCGGCTTCACCGAGCAGGGCTACAAGGACGCCGTCGAGAAGACCCGCCAGTACATCCTCGATGGCGACGCGATGCAGGTGGTGGTATCGCAGCGCATGTCCATTCCCTACGCATCCGCGCCACTGGACCTGTACCGCGCCCTGCGCTGCCTGAACCCGTCACCGTACATGTATTACCTGGATCTGGAGGACTTCCAGATCGTCGGTTCGTCACCGGAGATCCTGACCCGCCTCGAAGACGGCATCGTCACCGTGCGCCCGATTGCCGGCACCCGCCGGCGTGGCCATTCCGAGGCCGAGGACCAGGCGCTGGAAG
>JALULB010000222.1:1286-3062 GCA_027041035.1 Sedimenticola sp.
GAAGCCGAACTGCTCGCCGACCCGAAAGAGCTGGCCGAGCACCTGATGCTCATCGACCTGGGGCGCAACGACGCCGGTCGGGTGGCGAAGATCGGTTCGGTCAGGCTCACCGACAAAATGATCATCGAGCGCTATTCCCACGTCATGCACATCGTCTCGAACGTCACCGGCGAACTGAAGGACGACATGAACGCCATCGACGTGCTGCGCGCCACCTTCCCCGCCGGCACGGTCAGCGGCGCGCCGAAGATCCGCGCGATGGAGATCATCGACGAACTGGAACCGGTGAAGCGCGGCATCTACTCCGGCGCGGTCGGCTACCTGGCGTGGAACGGCAACATGGACACCGCGATCGCGATCCGCACCGCCGTGATCAAGGACGGCACCCTGCACATCCAGGCCGGCGCCGGCATCGTCGCCGACTCGCAACCGGTGCTGGAATGGGAGGAAACCATGAACAAGGGCCGCGCCATCTTCCGCGCGGTGCAGGCCGCCGAGGGCGGCCTGGAGAATGCCGAGGGCTGCCTGACCGGCATGGCGTGACGCGCATGGGATGGAGGATAGATACCTGTCAAGTCCCGTGACAAGGACGGCCGACCTCGTTCAGCTTGCCGCTGAACAACGGTGGTCCGGGAACTGTACTCAGTCATCCTCCCGGTTCGCTGAGACATCCGCCCTGCCGTCGGCATCCAGGTTCACGCGGATTTCCATGGGTCGGCAGCATACCTGGCAGTCCTCGATGTACTCCTGCATGGGAACCGAGGGGTCGATCTCGATGAAGATCCGTTCCCAGCAATAGGGACACTGGATCTCGGCGCTGTCCGTGATGCTCATGGCTCTTCCGTCTCCGCCTATTTCATCAGCTCCACTTCGACGCCCCGGGCGCGCAGTGCGTCCGCCCAGTCATCGACGAAGCGCTGGAACTCCGGTTGTTCGCGATAGGCGCCGGAGAGCACGTAGTTCAGCGCGGCATTCAGGTGAAACGCCTTCAGATAGGCCTCGGTGCGAAAGACCTGCCGGCCCTCGGTGTCGAAGAACACGACGCTCGGCGCATAGGTGATGCCGAGTTCCCTGGCCCAGGCATCCGCGCGGATTCTTCGCCCGTCGGGCGTGATCAGCGGGGTTTTCGCCCACAGGTTCAGTGTCAGCGCGTCGAAACGCTTCAACGTGGCGGCGACTTCCGGGCGCTTCAGCACGTCGGCATGCCACTCTTCGCAGGGCCGACAGTCCGGTTCCTCGAAGAATACCGCCAGCGGACGGTCGGCATGGCGATTCGCCGCCGGTAGTCGAAACGGTGGACGCATGAAGCCCGCTTCGCTGGCGACCGGCCCGCTGCTGTTCCGCACCCGGCTTGCCGCGAGGAACGCGCGAAAGGATCGCGTGCCGCGCTCGCCGGCGTAAGCCAGCGCGAGGCGAAACTTGTCCGGCGGGTAGTAGCCGTTGATGCGCAGGCGCACCTTGCCGTCATCGTCGAGAAACACCAGCGTCGGTGTATACATCACCTTCAGATCGACGGCGAACTTTTTCTCGCTTCGCGGCTTGCCGTCGAAACCGGTCACATCGCGATCGCCCCACAGGTTGATCGCGATGACATCGAAGCCTTTACGCAGGGTCTTCTCGATATCCGCTTGCGAGAGATTGTCCTTCAACAGCTTGGCGCAGTACGGGCAGCCATCCTGGTAGAAGTAGAGCAATACCCGGCGCCCGGCCTGGCGGGCTTCGTCGATATCCTCGCGAATGTCCAGGAAGGAGTTCTTGAACCATTCCGGCTTTTCC
>JALULB010000223.1:0-833 GCA_027041035.1 Sedimenticola sp.
GCGCAATACACCGCGTCCGGTCAACCGCAGGCCGACCAGCTTGTTTTCGACACCTTTTCGTGGTTGCGCCTCCAGCGCCGGGCGACCGATGAAGCCTCGTTCGGGCGGCTGCATCGCGACGGTCCACGCGAGGCCGGATTCCAGCGGCGTGACCGATTCGTCCATGTCGCTGCCATACAGGTTCATGCCGGCTTCCAGGCGCAGGGTGTCGCGCGCGCCGAGACCGATCGGCGCGACCCCGGCTTCGCTCAGGCCGCGCCACAGGTCGGCGGTCTGTTCCTCCGGCAACATGATCTCGAAACCGTCCTCGCCGGTATAACCGGTACGCGCGACGAACCAGTCGCCATCCCAGGCGGCCTGGAAGGGTTTCAGATTCGCGACGAAGTCACGCAGATGGGGAGGCAGCAGCAGCGCCTTGTCGCGCGCCCGGGGCCCCTGGACCGCGATCATCGCCAGATCGCGGCGTGGTTTCACATCGACCTGGTAGGCCTTGGCGTGTTGCTCGATCCAGGCCAGATCCTTGTCGGTGGTGCCGGCGTTGACCACCATGCGGTAGTCCTCGTCGTTCAGATAGTAGACGATCAGGTCGTCGATGACGCCGCCGTCCTCGTTCAGCATGCAGCTGTACAGCGCCTTTCCCGGCACCTTGAGTTTGTCCACATCGTTGGCCAGCAGCATGCGCAGAAACGGCTTGACCCGCTCGCCCTTCAGATCGACCACGGTCATATGGGAAACATCGAACATGCCGGCGTCGCGGCGTACCTGGTGATGCTCTTCCAACTGCGAGCCATAATGCAGCGGCATGTCCCAGCCGCCGAACTCCACCATGCGAC
>JALULB010000223.1:843-3060 GCA_027041035.1 Sedimenticola sp.
CGCAGAAGGGTTTTTTTCATCTTGATCTGTCTCCAAAAAACAAAAGGGGCGGCATCACGGGGTTCTGCCCCATGATGCCGCCCCTCTGTCCGGAAACCTGAGAGTTTACCCCGTCGGTGGGCCGCTGTGGTCGCGACCGCTCTCCAGAGTCGATCCTGGCCGCCATTGGCCGGCCCTGTCCCATGATCCTTTTGCCTGAGCGATTCCGGGCGGATTTGCGCCTTCGGCGGTGGCCTTGGCCACTCTCTCCCACGGGGGTGTCGATCGAGCGGCCACTATACCGGGCTTTGTTGGCGAAGCAAAGCCCGCGATCGCGAGTGCCAAACGTATGCTGTATTCTT
Source organism: Sedimenticola sp. (assembly GCA_027041035.1). GTDB lineage: Bacteria > Pseudomonadota > Gammaproteobacteria > Chromatiales > Chromatiaceae > JALSSX01. The sequence continues at coordinate 1,185 of JALULB010000223.1, forward strand.
CAAATCAAACAGAATCGAATGCTGGGATGATAATCCCGGCATTTGCGTTATTCCCGCTCGGGGATCATCGGCAGGGTCGTAGCATGCGCGTTTGCCGGGACCGCCGTCATGCTGGGTATCGCTGCGCTCCACCCAGCCTACTTTTTTGCGTGGGGCGTAGGCTGGGATGGTAATCCCGGCATGCGCGTTCGCCGGGGCCGCCGTCATGCTGGGTATCGCTGCGCTCCACCCAGCCTACTTTTTTGCGCGGGTCGTAGGCTGGGATGATAATCCCGGCATGCGCCAAGGATTGAATTATGCGCCGCTACCGTCGCGTCCGCCTCCCGGGCGCGGTTTATTTCTTTACCGTCAATCTGGCTCAACGCCGGGGCAATGACCTGCTGGTGCGTCATGTGGATGTGTTGCGGGCGGCGTTTCGGGAGACCAAGGCGCGCCATCCTTTTACTTTCGAGGCGGCCTGCATTCTGCCGGACCACCTGCATTGCCTGTGGCGCCTGCCGGAAGGGGACGACGGTTTTCCCACACGCTGGCGGCTGATCAAGGCCGCTTTCTCTCGTGGCCTGCCAAAGGGGGAGCGGATCTCTCCCAGCCGGGCGCGCAAGGGTGAGCGAGGCATCTGGCAGCGGCGCTATTGGGAACACCTGATCCGTGATGAGCGGGATTTCGCTAACCATATGGATTACATCCACTACAATCCGGTAAAGCACGGCCACGCCAAACGAGCCTGGGATTGGCCGTTTTCGTCGTTCCGGCGTTTGGTCGATGAGGGCGTGTATCCTCGGGATTGGGCAGCGGATGGCGAGGTATTGGAAGCCGACTGGGAGTGAATGTGGGCTGAGTGCAGGTATCCCGGCATCTGCGTTCGCCGAGGTCGCCGTCATGCTTTGGCGCGGGGCGTAGGCTGGGATGATAATCCCGGCATGCGCGTTCGCCGGGGCCGCTGTCATGCTGGGTATCGCTGCGCTCCACCCAGCCTACTTTTGCGCGGGTCGTAGGCTGGGATGATAATCCCGGCATGCGTGTTTGCCGTGTTCGCCGCCATGCTGGGTATCGCTACGCTCCACCCAGCCTACTTTTTTTGCATGAGCCGTAGGCTGGGATGATGATCCCGGCATGCGCGTTTGCCGGGGTCGCTGTCATGCTGGGTATCGCTACGCTCCACCCAGCCTACTTTTGCGCGGGGCGTAGGCTGGGATGGTAATCCCGGCATTCGCGTTTGCCGGGGTTGCCGTTTTGCTGGGTATCGCTGCGCTCCACCCAGCCTACTTTTACGCGGGTCGTAGGCTGGGACGGTAATCCCGGCATTTGCGTTATTCCCGCTCGGGGATCATCGGCAGTTTTTTCAGTTCTTCCGGCGAGGGGGGCATGTTGATGGGCTTGTCGAAGCGGCTGAATCCGAGGCTGCCGCGCACTTGCTTGATGCGTTCCTTGTTGGCCGCCAGGTCGTTGGTCAGCAACAGGATGTAGGCGTCGGCCTTGTCGTTCTGGTGGATGGCGATCAGCATTGCCTGACGGAATGCTTTGCTGATGTCGGGCAGTACGTCGAAGACGCCGATCGCTGCCCAGCCGGCGTTGAATTCCTTGCGTGCATCCGCCGCCAGGTAGGCGCGGCTGAAGACGTGCGCCTTGCCGGCCATGGTTTCGCTGAGGGTGCGGAACAGCATCTCGAACAGGTCGTTCGGTCGCGGCGCGGAGCTGTGCGGGTCTTCGTAGGCGATCTCGATGCGCCCCAGCGGGCGGATGGCGTAACGCACCTCCAGCTGGCCGTCGTCGGACAACAGGCGTTTTTCGTAGGGCATCACGTAGTCCGGTTCGACCGGTGCTTCATTGAAGCCGGGTGTCGGGGTGTAGCTCAGGCCGCCTTCGACGAGCAGGG
>JALULB010000224.1:0-1630 GCA_027041035.1 Sedimenticola sp.
CGATCGGAGAAGGAGGTGTAGTTATAGGGGATCTCGCGAATGCGATCACTCATGATGGCTATGCCGGGGCCGGGAAAGATCGGCTATTCTAACCTGAAAGGCGGCCGATCGCTGCTGTCCATGGTCCAGGAGGCTGTCGGGTTATGGATGAATCTACTGCCTCGCTATGATTCCCTAAACCCGACAGCCTCCCAGCGTTGACTATGCTTCGGCCACATACGCCAGCAACATGCGTTCGAACCGGATGCGTTCCGCATCCATCTCCTCGATCAGCTCGCCACCATGATCACGCAGCGAGGCATCGTCCGCATGGCACAGGCGATGTGCCTGGGCTTGCAGAAGCTCGGCGCCGACGCTGCCGGCCGATCCTTGCAGCGCGTGCGCCAGATCGCGCAACTCGCCCCATTGCGCTGCGGCATGCGCGTCACGCAGCGACGCCAGATTCGCGTCCGCGTCGTGGAGGAAACGCTCCGCCAGGGTCGCGACGAATCGCGCGTCGCTGACGTTGACCCGCAGTTGATCGAGAAGCGCCTTGTTCAGGGTGCGACGTGGATGGGTCTCGGGATGCTCGCGGATCACCTGCGCGCCGAGTGGCTCGTCGGCAATCAGGCGAGCGACGACCCCGCGCAGTACGTCCGCAATCAACGGTTTGACCAGCCAGGCATTCGCGCCGGCCTGGTAGGCCTCGGCCTCGACGCTGGCCGAACTATCCGCCGAGACGGCCAGAAACGGGGTGCTGTACGCATACGCGGTATCCGAGGAGCGGAAGTGCTGCATCACCTCCAGGCCGTTCAGGCGCGGCATCTGGATGTCGATTACCGCCAGATCGAAGGCCAGCTGCGACAGCAGTTCCAGCGCCTCATCACCGCCGGAGGCGAGAAACACGCTGTAGCCGGCCTTGCTCAGCACCGCGCGCAGAATCAACTGTTCGGTCGGATTGTCCTCGGCAATGAGAAGATAAGACATCGCCCGGCTATCAGGACGGAAACGCATCCGGCGAGTCGGACAAGGCCATGTAGATCCGCTCTATGGTGTCGGAACAGGCCAGCAACGCTTCCACGCAGGCCGGATCGAAATGCTTGCCGGCCTGCTGATCGATGTATTCCAGGGTCTCGGTGAACCCCCAGGGACGCTTGTATGGTCGCGCCGAGGTCAACGCGTCGAAGGCATCGGCCAACGCGACGATGCGCGCCTCGATGGCGATGTCTCCGCCGCTCAGACCCAGTGGGTAGCCGCTGCCGTCGAAACGCTCGTGGTGGGAAAGCGCGATACGTGCCGCCGTCTGCAAGTACGGCGAATGGCTCTTGATCAGGATATCGTGGCCGATCAGCGTATGTGTCTGCATGATGCGGTTTTCCTCTGTCGTCAGGCCATCGGGCTTCAGCAGGATGTGGTCGGGGATACCGATCTTGCCGATGTCGTGCATCGGCGCGGCCTGCTCGATCTCCTCGCAGTGCGCCTCGCTCAGGCCCATGGACTGCGCGATCTCGGCGCTGTACTTGGCCATGCGAAAGATGTGGTTGCCGGTTCCGGCATCGCGAAATTCACCGGCCTTGGCGAGGCACAGCAGGGTCTCGCGCTCTCTCCGGCGAATCTGCCGAGTGGCTTTTTCTACCTGTATCTCAAGCAG
>JALULB010000224.1:1640-3059 GCA_027041035.1 Sedimenticola sp.
CTCGCCGCGGCTTTCTGATGATGGTGCAACAGCAGCAGGTTGCGGCAACGGGCGCGACACTCGTTCGGGTCTATGGGTTTCGACAGGAAATCGGTGGCGCCGGCCTCCAGGGCCTCGTAACGCACGCGTTTCTCACCGACGACACTGACGACGACGATGGGGATCTCCTCGCAACCGGGAAGCTGGCGGAAATGGCGGATCACCTCGATGCCGTTCATCCCCGGCATCTTGTAGTCGGTGATCAACAGATCCGGCCGGCGGGTGACACAGGCCGCCAGCGCCTTATGCGGATTACTGTAACTCTCGCAACTCACCAGTGGAGAAACATCGCGGATGACGTGTTCCAAAACCACCCGGCCGGTGGCCTGATCGTCTATGATGACGACGTGTTGGGCACTCTCGGGGTTTCTGTTCTGGGTATCGGATAGTGGATCGCTCTGAAGTACATTTGTTATTGGCATGATTGAAACTATATAAAGTTATGTTAACCAGCCCGGAAAATTCACCCATTGCACGCGCCCTCGCTTGCCTGCTGATTCCACAAGGAATCAATATGCCGCGCAATCATCGCGCGAATTGATGAAATTTCCGGACTGGCATGGTTGATCATCCTTGTCGTACCGCGGTATCCATTTTCACCTTCGCTCTCTTCCATTCATCACTCTCCGGCGCGCCGGCTACCATCAGTTCCATCAGCTGATAGGCAAGTTGCCGTTGATCCGGACTCAGATCAGATAATTTATTTAACTTGAACAGGCAGCCAGCACCATCGTATTCCATCGTGCTGACCAGTGCATAGAGGGTCAATGCCGCTGCCGAATGCGGGTTTTCCTCAATCAATTCGACAATTTGGCCCAGAACCGGTGTACTCATAGCCTAGACTATAGCGATCCTTTTGTCCGTCGTCTAACCTTGACTCCATTCGAGTCGTCGACGTTGAGATGGGTGGCACGGTCGGTTTTTTTAGCGCGGACTAACAATAGTGGATGAAACCGGAGGGAATGGGAGGAAACGGAGAATTCCGTATGCCCGCGCGGATATTGCCGAGGTATGCCGGTGTTTTCAGGCACCGGCGCTAATAAGATTCCGATGGATCAACCCGCGGGATCGAAAATCCGCTCGATCTTGCAAGCCGCCGCATAGGTCTGCTCATCGATATCCAGTCGGTCGCAACGCAGTACCCGCACGCTGGCATCCAACGGCGGGGTAATGCTGGATGCCGGCTCGATATGCATCTGGATCGACGAACCCGGCGCGACCCAGCGATCCATCCACACCAGGACGCCGTCGCTACTGAGATTCTTTACGATAGCGCCGGCGAAAGCCGTTTCGCCAACAAGGCGGAAACTGGCCGGGCATTCGATCTGCATACGATAGTACTGTCGTTGTTCATTGGGCTTCAGCATCAGGGTTTCCGGT
>JALULB010000225.1 GCA_027041035.1 Sedimenticola sp.
GTTCAAGCTCAGCTTGTAGGCTTCCTCGGCCTGCAACAGGAATTCCGCCGTGCGTTCCGGCTCGTCTTCTCCTTCGGTCAGCGCGCTCGCTGCCGCGTTTACCGCGGCATTCAATGTATCCTTTTCCGCTTGCGAGAGCCGGGCGACACCCTTGTGGCGCGTAAGCAATCCTCGCAGGCGTACCAGCGGGTCTTCGCTGTTCGACAATGCCTCGATATCAGCCTCTATCGCGCGTTCCCGCGCTTGTCTGGAGCGTAACGCCAATGCCTCGGCTGCTTGCGCCGCCTTGCGCTGCCACTGATGGGATTCATGCTCATCATCGATAAAATAGCCGTAACCGGCGGCGACCTTGGCGCCGATGCCGATATCGCACAGCGCCTGTCGCAAGATCGTCATGCCAAACCCGGCCCAGGCTGGAGCACCTTCTATCGCGAAATGGAAACCACCCTGAACCGCCAACTGATGGTTGGGATTCGGTGATTCCATGTCGATGGGGATGTCGCTGTCGCCAGCGCGACGGTAGTATTCCACGGCATGCACGGTGACGATATCCCGGACGTAGGGGCTCTTCCGATCTTTCCACGAAATCCACCAGGCATCATGGAATATCAGATAGCCCGCCTCCATTGCATCCTCGGAGGTGGCTTGCGATCCGAACAGGATATCCGCCTCTTCCCGCGTTACCCCATACTGTTCCGCGTAGGCCCGGGCCAGACCTTTCAGGGCCGAACCGGGAATCATCGGCATGCCATGAATACCTTGTCGCATGACCTGGGTTTCCAGCGCATGCGCGTCGCCCAGACCAATGAACAAGCGACCGTCGATCCCGCCAAACCAGTTTTCCACGTTGGGATCGGCATGGGTCATGGCCAGCCAGCGACGATGCGCAGCCTCGTAGATCCCGGGCACACCGACATTGGCCACAGAATCGAGATGCTTGCCAATCGCCTCGCCGCGCGCGCGTGCGTCCACAGGCCATTCGGAGAAGCCCTTATCGAAAAGCAGGCCGGCATTCTGCCAGCCGCCGGTCGGCAGTTCAGGTCGTCGCATCGGTATCGACATCTTCGTCCTCCATCGTCGCGTTTCCGGTTGGGTCCAGGCCAAGCAGGCTTTCCGCGAAGCGCCGATACCAGATTGCGACGCTCAGGCAGCGTCGGGTATGTCGCCGGTAATCCGCCAAGCCGGCGTTGGCGATGACTGCGCTCAGTTCCCGCGGATCCACATCCAGCATCTCGGCGATATGCCTCAGAAAGCAGTATTCCGCGGAAGCTGCATCACTCCCCGCCTTGCCTTCGAGGAAACCGATGGTCTGCTGCAAGCCGTTGCGCAGAATAAGCAACGGAAAACGATAGGCCAACGCCGCATAGCGTATCTTCAGGTCGGGTGGAGCGGCATCCGTGGAAGCGGCGTCCCGCATATCCTGTACCTGTTTCAGTACGCGGATGGCATCGGTTTGGGCGCGTGTACGCATGATCTCAATCTCCCGTGTTCAGTAGCCAGCGCACGTTGCCACGCCCCACCGTGGCCTTGCCCCCGATCTGTAGACGGGTTTCGCCATCGGTTTCCAGATCACGGCGGAAAGTGTCCAGCAGTTCGTCGGCGCTCTGCGTGCCGTTGCGCGCGCGATCACATCCCAGTAAGCCCCATAGCAGGGTTTCCGCCGGTAGATTTTCTTCATACCAGAGTCCACCCTTTGCAACGGTGCGCGTATCCGGTTTCAGGCGAATCCGCGCGCGCACCTCCGTGGCGGTTTCGGCAAGGTAATCGAACACCGCATCCGATACGATGGCGAAACGCTCGATGAACAGATCCCGCCATTCCGGGTCGCCCGGAAACACCGAATCCGCGATCAACGAGGCCATTGGGCCGCTATCCATGTCTTCGACGGCCTCAAGATCCAGGTCTTCGAGATAAACCTTAGCGTCCCTTGCCAGACAACTGTTCCCGCTGATGGCGATGTTCTCGTCAGCGGGCTGCGCGAGCTTGCCTGGCGCCGGCGAAAGCGACGACCGAGCCCGGTCCCGCAAATAGCGGCGTAGCACGAACGGACAACTCAACCAGGCGAATACACCGTGTATGGAACGTACCGGCAGGCTGAGCAACTGCGCATCCTGTATCGCCAAGGCGCCGGCAAAACGCCTGGCGTCGTCCCGCTCGGCACTGTCGCTATCGGGGCCGAACAAGGCCTCCCATTGAGTCTTGTCCTCCCCGTCGTCCGGGCGCAACTCTTCGCGCAGCACACCCTTGATACCGCTGCCCGGCACGATGGGCAGACCTGTCGAGCGTTCACGTGCGACCGGCAGGTCGATAACCCCGACACCCTGCCCAGTGCCGGCATGCAGCGCGGTCAGCGCATGTAGATGATAGATTGCTGTTTTCACTCTATATTCTCCCATACTCCGGGTATTGCCAACCCGAATCCGTCTTTCCTGTTTTGTTCACCATCACTGATAGGGTGTAACCAAAGCGCATCGATCTGTTCGCCGCCTTGGATGACTTCGAACCAGTAAACCGTGCCGCTTGGCGCCATGCGCCGGACCGATTGTGGGCGGCAGGCTGCGATATTCCACCCGGACACCGGTTCCCAGCGCGGATTGGCCAGCGCGCTCAGGCGCAATTCGATGCGGCCTTCGAAGCCGGGCGGCGTTCCGCGTAGATCATCATTCAGCCAGGCCGGTAGCCAACCATTGGCAAATAACGCGGGCGTCACCAGAACCAGCTTGATGAAGCGGCTGCCGCGAAGTTTTTCAGACAGATCCGCGTCGATCCCGGGCCAGGCGGCATCGTTACGCAGGATATGCGCCAGTCGTCCTTCCCCACCGATGCGGCGAAAGCCTTCCTGCACTTCATTTTCCGGAAGGTGGGCAAGCAAGGCATAACGCTCTCCCGTCCAGCCGCGCTGAGTATCATCCGCCACGGGTCCGAAATCCAGGCCCTGGGTCTGGAACAGTTTGCTGTCAACCGCGGACAAGCTGCGAGGATCGAGCGCCACATGCATCCGGTAGTCACGCGCGGGTCCCCGCCATCCGAGACTGTTTGGT
>JALULB010000226.1 GCA_027041035.1 Sedimenticola sp.
TCTCCGGAATACGCACGGCGAACAAGGCCTCGCGACGTTCGCCCAGCTCGGCGCGCTCGGCGACATGCCGCAAGCGGTCGAAATTGATATTGGCGCCGCTGACCACAGCGACACAATGCGCGTTCTGGATGGCGTTATCCGCGAGATACTTCTTCATCCCCGCCACCGCCAGTGCTCCGGCCGGTTCCGGGATGGTACGGACCTCGTCGAAAACATCCTTCACCGCCGCGCAGATCTCGTCGACACTGTTCAGGATCACATCATCGACATAGCGTTTCGCCAGCTTGAAGGTCTGCTTGCCCACCTGCTTGACGGCCACCCCGTCGGCGAATATACCCACCGACTTCAGCGTCACCCGCCGGCCACGCTCCAAGGCGGTATACATCGACGGCGCGTCATCCGGCTCCACGCCGATGATCCGGGTCTCGGGACTGACATACTTCATATACGCGGACACACCACCGATCAGCCCACCGCCACCGATCGGCACGAACAGATAATCGATCGGCCGACTCTGCTGGCGTATCAGCTCCATCGCCACGGTACCCTGGCCCGCGATCACATCCTTGTCGTCAAAGGGATGCACGAAGGTCGCGTCACGCGTCCGGGACAGCTCCAACGCATGGCGATAGGCCTCGTCATACGAATCACCTTCCAACACCACCTGGCCACCCCATGACTTCACCGCCTTGACCTTGATCGATGGCGTGGTCTTCGGCATCACGATCAACGAGCGGATCCCCAGCCGCGTCGCCGCGAGCGCGACGCCTTGCGCATGGTTGCCCGCGGAAGCCGCGATCACGCCGTTCGCGCGCGCCCCTTCCGACAACATGGCGATCTTGTTGTAGGCACCACGCAGCTTGAAAGAGAAAACAGGCTGAAGATCCTCGCGTTTGAGGTAGATATCGTTGCCCAAACGCTGGCTGAGACGGGCCGCCCGATCCAGCGGCGTCTCCCTGGCCACCGCGTAGACACGGGCCTGCAATATGCGTTTCACATAAGCGTCGAGCATCTGTTCCACACCGAGAAGTCTTTTGAAGGAATAACGAAAAACGGGGCCCGAAGGCCCCGTTCATCAGCCGGACAACAGGTTCTGTTTAGAACTTGTGTACGATACCGAAAGAGAAACCACTCTGATCGGTGTTGTCCACGTCGTTGTCGGTTGCCGCATACAGCAAGTACGCCTTGGTGCGCTTGCTGAAGTTGTGGTCGACGCCGATCGCATAGCTGTTGTCGGTGTTGTCGGTGGTGTCAGAATCGTTCTGACCGTAGGCCGCCTTGATGACGTTGTTGCCCATCGCGAAGCTCGCCTGGATCTGCCAGATGGTGGCAACGTCCTGCTGATCTTCGTAGATCGCGCCGATGTCGAATGCACCCAGCGTGAAGCCAGCGCCAATGCGCCACTTGTCAGCATCGTCGGACACGCCGAGCAGGTCCTGGTCCAGGTTTTCGTAAGCAGCCGCGAGATACAACGGTCCGTTGCTGTACATGGCTGCGATCGAGTAGGTATCCGCCAGGCCATCGGCCTCGGAGTTCGCGTGATTGCCGGGAGCAACGATTGCCGCGGCAATGGTCAGACCGGCAAAGCTCGGGCTGATGTAGGCGATCGCGTTGTCGGCGCGGATGTCCTGGAAGCCCGGGCCGAGAGAACCGTTGTAATCCGCCAGGGTATCGACGAATTTATCCAGCCGACCGGTGGATATCTTGTATGGGGTGTCGTGGCGACCGTACAGGAAGGTACCCCAACCGCCGGCAAAACCGACGTACATGTTACGTGCCTTGACCAGCGTGTTGCCCGACTCGCCGGTGATAACACCGTCGCTGTCCGCCATGGCGATCTGGAATTCCAGCTTCCAGATGGCCTTCAGGCCGTTGCCCAGGTCCTCGGAACCCTTGAAGCCAAGACGGCTTGCGCGGCTGACGACATCCCAGCCGTCGGTTGCGTCACTGTCGTCCAGACGATCATCGATGGATACGTGCAGTTTGCCGTAGATCTGGGTGCCGGCCTGAGCCGCCAAGGGGGAGACCAGCGCCGCGGCGACCGCCAGAGAAACCAATTGCTTTTTCATTGCAGACTCCGATATTTAAATTTAAAGTGGTCATAAATTGACATCGTGTACAAGTATAATCTGTTTTCCACCAAAATGCGACACCCTATTTGCATATTGGCAACGCATTCGACCGATTGTTGCGTAGGCGCAACTAAGATGTCACCACATACCCAGCAACATCTTCCTAAATCAACCGAGGTACCCCATGAACCAAGATGACATGAAGAAAGAAGCCGCGAGAGCGGCACTGGAACATCTGCCCGACTCCGGCATCATCGGTGTCGGCACCGGGTCGACGGTCAACTTCTTTATCGATTTCCTCGCCGAAATCAAGCATCGATTCGATGGCGCGGTATCCAGCTCGGAAGCCTCGACCGAACGCATGAAGGCGCATGGCATCGAGGTCATCGATCTGAACGCCGCGGGCGAGATCGAGGTGTATGTCGACGGCGCCGACGAAGCCAACCAGCAGCTCAGCCTGATCAAGGGCGGTGGCGGCGCACTGACCCGGGAGAAGATCATCGCGGCGGCAAGCCGCCGATTCGTATGCATCGCGGATGAGAGCAAGCTGGTTGATATCCTCGGCGCATTCCCGCTGCCGATCGAGGTGATCCCCATGGCAAGAAGTTATGTCGCCAGGGAGATCGTCAAGATTGGCGGCACTCCGGTACTGCGCGAGGACTTCATCACCGATAACGGCAATATCATTCTCGATGTACACAACCTGAAGATCATGGAGCCGAACAAGCTGGAGACCGAATTGAACAACCTCGCCGGGGTCGTGACCGTCGGCCTGTTTGCTCATCGCCCCGCCGACGTACTCCTGCTCGGCGCCCCGGGCGGGACAAAAACCGTCCTCGCGAAATAGTTTTCAGCCGAACCCGACCATACTAAAGAACACACAAAAACGAAAAACGGGGCCCGAAGGCCCCGTTCATCAGCCGGACAACAGGTTCTGTTTAGAACTTGTGTAC
>JALULB010000227.1:0-494 GCA_027041035.1 Sedimenticola sp.
CTTCATTCTGCTCGGCCAGGTGACGCCGCAATGGGCGGTGCCATTGGTGGTCGCCAACACGCTGTTGTGCGGGCTGTTCGCGAAGGGCGGTTCGGGGGCGGTGTACGCGATGGTGCCGCTGATACAACGTCGCATGACCGGGCAGATCGCCGGCATGGCCGGCGCCTACGGCAATGTCGGCGGGCTGCTGTTCCTGACCGTGTTGTCGTTCGTCTCGCCCCAGGCGTTCTTCCTCTTCATCGGCGCTATCGCCGCCGTTGTACTGGTCAGTATCTTCCTGTTCCTGAAAGAGCCACAGGGCCAGACCGCCGAGGTCATGGAGGATGGCACGGTGCAGATGATCGATGTCAGCTGATCCCGGCCAGCCCGCCGCGAGCGCCCCGGCGGGTGACCGGCAAGCACTCGATTTCGATTACGCGGTCGTCACCGACCGGGGCAACAAGGCCGAGAACGCCGATGCCGCCGACGCGCGCGTGCCCGAGGGCAAGGCGCTG
>JALULB010000227.1:504-3022 GCA_027041035.1 Sedimenticola sp.
CTCATGGACCGTGAAGACCTCGGCGACCAAGGTGCTCGGCGCGCTGAACCAGTGGCTCTACTCACAAGGCCAGCAGCGTTACGACAGCGCCAAGGGCATGGTCACGACCTTCAGCGGCCTGGTCATCAAATCCACCACCGCGCATATCTTTCATGTCGGCGACGCGCGCATCTACCTGTACCGCGACGGCGTGCTCGAACAGCTGACCCGCGATCACCGCGTGTGGATCGGCAAGGACAAGGAGTTCCTGTCACGCGCGATGGGCGTCGATCCGCACGTCGACATCGATTACCGCGGTCTGGCCGTCGAGGTCGGCGACCTGTTCGTCTTCGTCACCGACGGTATCAGCAGCCATGTCACCGACAACCGCCTGAAGCAATTGCTCGACCGCCACGGTGACAACCTGCAAGCCGGCGCCGGCGCGATCATGGAGGAGGCGCTGCGTAACGACAGCACGGACAACGTCACCGTGCAGTTGCTGAAGGTGCTGTCGCTGCCGGTGCAGACCGAGGACGACATCCTGCAACGCATCACCGAGCTGCCATTCCCGCCGCCGCTGGCGCCGGGCATGAAGATCGACGACTACGAGATCCTGCGCGAACTGCATGCCTCGAAGCGCAGCGAGGTGTTCCTCGCGCTGCAACAGGAGAGCAGGCGCAAGGTGATCCTGAAGACACCGTCGATCAACTTCCGCGACGACCCGGCCTACCTGGAAGGCTTCCTGCACGAGGAATGGGTCGGTAAGCGCATCGACAACGGCCATGTCGCCAAACTCTACGAATGCCCGAAGCGCCGCTTCCTGTACAACATCTCCGAATACGTCGAGGGCCAGACCCTGCGCCAGTGGATCGACGACCACCCACAGACCCATATCAACACCGCGCGCGAATACCTCGAACAGATCGTCGCCGGGCTGCGTGCCTTCCATCGCCTGGAGATGCTGCACCTGGACCTGAAGCCGGACAACATCATGATCGACAGGCAGGGCGTGCTGAAGATCATCGACCTCGGTTCGACGCACGTCGCCGGCACCGCCGAGACCGCGCGCACCTACGCCACCGACATCCCCCAGGCCACCGTCAACTACGCCGCGCCGGAATGCGCCGAAGGCGTCTGCACAATGCGCTCGGACACCTTTTCCCTCGGTGTCATCGCCTACGAACTGCTGACCGGCAAGCTGCCCTACGGCGAGCACGACAAACCCCTGCCACGCAAGAAAATGCGCTACATCCCGGCGCGTCGATGGAACGACAATCTCGCGCCCTGGGTGGACGGCGCATTGCGCAAGGCGGTGCATCCCGACCCGCGCCAGCGCTACTCGACGATGTCCGAGTTCCTGCACGACCTGTCGCATCCCAATCCGGAATTTCTCGACGAGGCCAATGCCCCGTTGATCGAACGCAACCCGCTTGCCCTGTGGCGCGGATTGTTCCTAGCCTCGCTGGCGGTCAATCTCGGCCTGTTGTACCTGCTCTTCGGGCGGGGCTGATTGCGGGGAAGCGCCTCGACGGCAGGTGATAACCGGATAGAGCTCAAGACCCGTGAGTTTATATACCAATGCTGCCGCGAATCGAAAACCGGCCCGCGCCACGCGGGCTGTGGCGAGTCGGCAAACCACTTCGCCACGGCCACCCGGCCTGGTTCCGCGGTTGTTCAGCTTGGCTTCAGAAATGGCTGCTAGAGTGTGGCCGTTCTCAGCATAACCGAGGAATAAACATGTCACGTATCCCAGGCGCGATTCTCCTGATCCTGCTCTCGTTCCCAACGGTTGGCGCGGAAACCAGCCGCCTGAGCCAAATCAACGGTCTGCTGAACTGGGCCGAGGACCGCTTCGGCCAGTTCTTCCCACGACACGCCGACACCCTGCAATACGACGTCTGGACCTTCCGTTTCTATCCTGAAACGGGCAACTACACTGGCGTCAACACAATCGGCGATACCTACGTGCTCGGACCACCCTTCGGCGGTCTGAAGCGCATCGATACGCTCGAGAACCTGCTGCCCATCGCCGGGATCGACAACGGCATCGGTGCGACAGACCATTACCAGGTGCTGGCCGTCAACGACCTCGGCATGCATTGCGCCGACCAGGATTTCCGTGAATTCAGCATCCTGCCGCCCTACAATGTGCTCCATGCCCAGGTACTCCAAAAGGGTGGCTCGCCGCGCTTGCTGACGCCCCGCGACGGGGTGCGCGTGGAATACCTCGCCACCGCTTCGAACCTGCTCGGAGACACTGACGGCCTGCCTCCGATCGCCACCGATTCGATCACCACCAGTGGCAAGAACGGGGGTGTCCACCACCTGTACAAAACCAACCTCTGGGACCCGACGGCCGGCGGCGGGCGTATTGGATCCAACGCCTTCGCGCCGCTCTATCCGCCCGGCGTGCTCGCCAGCTTCGATCTGTCACCGGATCGCGGCCTGCCCGCGCCCGATCTGGTGGAGTTGCATCTTGGATCCGGACAACTCCGCGCCGGGCAAGCCACGATGCCCGGTCGGGTTTCCAGCCCTCTCC
>JALULB010000227.1:3032-6490 GCA_027041035.1 Sedimenticola sp.
TCCCTACGCCACCAACGAGCCACAAGCGTTTCACGCGTATATCGAAGATCTTCCGTTCTTCACCAATTTCCCGTTCGGTTACCAGGTGCGCGGCTTTCGCCGCTTCACCGCCGAAGGTATCCCGATGTCGGATATCGACGACGCCGGCCGATCCAACCCTTACCCGTTGTTGCGCGTGCAGGCCCGCGACGCCCAGGGCCAAGTCATCGCGCGCATCGACACCGTGGTCCCGGTCTCGTCGGAGGCCGATTGCCAAGTCTGCCACGCCAGCCAGACGGTGTGTGATCTCGACTCCGACAACGGTCTGGCCTGCGACGACATCGCCAATGCCAAATACCCGTCGGTGCGCTTCATCGAAGACGCCAGCGGTGTGATCGGCGCAAATGCCCATCAGAAGGTGGTCAACGCGGCCAAGATCAACATTCTGCGTCTGCATGACTTCAAGAACGGCACCCGATTTGCACCAACGCGCGACGACGGTACCTACGCCGATGGCTCGACACCCAACGTGGTCTGCGCGACCTGCCACTACTCGCCGGCCTTGGATCTTGCCCAGCTCGGCCCCACGGATGACAACGGCAAACAGCAGACCCAGCACATCAGCATGTCCGCGGCGATGCACGGTTTTCATGGCCAGCTTCCACGCAACGACCCAACCAACTATGGAAACCTGTTTCCGATCATGCCGCCGCCCGACCAGCGTGACCCGGTCCAAGTCAGCCAGTTGCTCTATGACAGTTGCTACAACTGTCATCCTGGTCGCAAGGCAAAATGCCTGCGCGGCGCAATGGCTGGCGCCGGCATCGTATGCCAGGACTGCCATGGCCAGATGACTCAGATCGGCAACGATTTCAGCCTCGATTTCCCGACCAATGGCGCGGCTGATTTCCAGAAACGGGTTCCGTGGGCCTCCGAGCCAAGCTGTCAGGCCTGTCACATCGGCGATGCCCTTCAGGTCCGGGCATTGAAGGATACCGGCAGCCTGTCGAATGTGCTGTTCAACGCCCAGGATCGCCATGGCAACCCCGATGGCCTGCGGCTGAAACTGGCCTATGCGCTGAACGAACACAGCGCCAACGGCGGCGATGACCAATTGTCCCTTTTTGACTTCAACGATTCGCGCTTCGCCGCCAACGAGCGACTCTATCGCCTCAGCGGCGGAGAGAACGCCGACGGCAAGGGGCATGGCGGACTCGGCTGTCAGGCCTGTCATGGCAGCACCCACGCGGTATGGCCGAACGCCAACCCCTATGCCAACGACAACAAGACCGCCAAGGACGTCCAGGGACACTCCGGCACCCTGATCGAATGCACCGCCTGCCACGAGGGAGACCTCGGCAGTACTCTGGATGGCCCGCACGGGATGCATGTCGTTGGCGATACGGGCTTCGCCAATGGCGGGCACGAAGAGATCGCCGAGCACAACCTGGATTCCTGCCGAAGCTGCCATGGCATCGACCTGCAAGGTAGCGTTCTGTCGCGCGCCGCGATCGATCGGGTATTGTACGGAGGGCGCGTCCAGATCACGAAAGGCCAAGCGGTGGGCTGTGGTCTGTGCCACGGCATTCCGGGCGGCTCCGACGGCGACGGGGAAGACGACCGGGATTTCAATTGATGTCCGGCTGACCCGCGCCGTTGGTCCGATCGCGGGAAGCGGGTCGGCCAGTGGCCAGGCCGCGGCGCCGGTCTACAGATCCCTCGGTCTCGGACAACACGCTTACGCGAAGCGATGGCGTGCATCGTCATGCCATCGCCAAGTGGCGAAAGTGCGATACCACGGAAGATGCCTCGCATCGCCCGGTGCGTATCCACGCCCATCTACATCACGCCGATCATGTGGTTCAACATGCCCGCGCCGCTGGTGAAATGGCTGGATCAGGTCTTGCTGTACGAGAAGACTTTTGTCATTACCGGTGATACCGGATGGATCGAATCAGCCTACGAGAAACATCTGGACGCGCATTTCAACTCGGCTTGAAACCGGGCAGAGAACAGCGTCCTGCTGGGTTTCGCTACGCTCTACCCAGCCTACCCGCGTGGGTGGCTTCTTGGGTGGGGCGTGGGACTCAACAGACCGTCAAACGTTGTCCGAAACGATCCATGCTACCCTTGCGCCCCGTGAACAGTGACTGGACTGATGAAGAAACGGCCTTGATGCGCCATGCGTTGGCGCTGGCGCGTCGCGCGGCGGAGCACGGCGAGGTGCCGGTCGGGGCGTTGGTGACGCGCGATGGGGAGGTCATCGGCGAGGGCTGGAACCGGCCGATCGGGCTGCACGATCCGAGCGCGCATGCCGAGATCCAGGCGTTGCGCGCGGCCGGTGAGCGCGAGCGCAATTACCGGCTGCCCGGGGCGACGCTGTATGTGACGCTGGAGCCGTGCCCGATGTGCGCCGGGGCGATCGTGCATGCGCGTATCGCGCGGGTGGTGTTCGCGGCCAGTGATCCGCGTGGCGGCGCCGCTGGCAGTGTCTTCGATCTGTTGCCCAGTGATGCGCGTTTCAACCACCGTGTCGAGGCGGCGGGTGGTTTGCTGGCCGACGAGGCCGGCGGGATGCTGCGTGATTTCTTCCGCGCCCGGAGGCGTTGAGCGCCGCTTATTGTAACTACTCAGCTAACCGCTGAAATGCGCCAGCTCTGCGTTCAAAAATGGTCATTTACACGTGTAAACCGGCAATTGCTCCTGCATTGCCCTAATAAGTTACATCCCTGTAACGATCACATTTTTTGCCTTGATCTGACACATTTCAGCGGCGATCTGAGCAGTTACCCATGTTCTGAACGACTCGCTGAGTAGTTACCGCTTATTTACCAAACCGGGTGCGGAAATCCTGCTTGATATCGGCTATCTTCTGGCTGGCGCACAGCTCCTGGCCGGACAGGGTGTTCTTGCACTGGATGTCCAGGAACAGGGTCGCGCCAGGCAGGCTCTTCTCGCGGATGCGCGAAACCGTGATGCTGACATCGACGCCGCGCTTGGGGGTCTTGGTCGCGATAATGCGGTCGCCGAGGATCTGAATCGGCGTGGTCGCATGCTGGCGAACGAACTTTTCCATGCCTTGCCAGCGCCTGTCACAGTCTTTCTTGTCCGTGCAGCGGACGATGTTGTCCAGCCAGATGTTGCGCGCGGTTTTTTCCACGGAGGCATTCTGGCTGCGCACCTGGGCGATCTTCTTGAAGCGCTCGATATCGCGTGCGTAGCGCGCGAATATCTCGTCCTTGCCGCGCTCGCGGCGCAGAATCGCGGCGTAGGTGGCCCTGATCTCGTTGCGCAGCTGGGCGATGTTCGCCAGGTAGCGCTTGCTGACGGCTTCACCGCGTTTCTCCAGTTCCGCGGCGTTGTCCTGCATCTCTTCCAGGCGTTGCTTGGTGCGCTTGATATTGCCGCGATCGACCGCGATCATGCTGTCGATGGTGGCGATCTTGCCATCGCGCGTCAGTTGGATGTCGTCCACGCTG
>JALULB010000227.1:6500-9445 GCA_027041035.1 Sedimenticola sp.
GGTGCGCAGCAGCACGCGGTCCTCGGCTTTCTGCTTTTCGATCAGGCGCTGCTGTTCCTCGCGGAGTTTCTTGATGCGTTTGTCGCGCGCGATCTCCTCGGCGGTTTTCGCCCTTCCGACCTTGTTGACGGTGACACCATGGGCGTCGAGTTCCGCATGGCTTTTCTTGACGTATTTAGGCGGCAGGTGGTCGGTGTAGTGGACCGTGCCGTCGTCGTCGACCCAGCGATACAAGCGGGCGTTCGCGGTTTGCATGCCCGCCAGTAGCAGCAGAAAACCGAGGAGGAAAGTCACTAATCTCTTCATAGCATGCGTATTTTGTCTGTCCCGATCCGATGACTCGCGAGGAAGTATATCGTCTCCGCCAGCCAAACGCCGGAATATATTGCTTCCGCCAGCAAAAACTCGGAGCGCTCGCGCGCACGCTATAATCCGACGTTTGGCTGGCGGGGAGTTTACTTTGGCCGATCAAATTCTGCTGTTCCTGATTTCGCTGTTGGCCAATCTGTTCTCGGCGTTGTCGGGCGGCGGCGCCGGTTTGTTGCAGCTTCCCGCATTGATCTTCCTGGGTTTGCCGTTTCCGGTCGCGCTGGCGACCCACAAGCTGGCATCCGTCGCGCTGGGCGTCGGCGCGACGGTGCGTTATACCCGCGAGCAACCGTTGGAACGCCGCTCGGTGTGGTTCATCCTGGCCTGCGGGGTGCCCGGGGTGATCATCGGCGCCAGCCTGGTATTGAAGCTGGATGGCCGCATGGCCGAGATTCTGCTTGGCGTCTTGACCATCGGCCTGAGCCTGTATTCGGTGTTGAACCCGGGGCTGGGGCAGCGCCACCGATCCTTGCACCGTGACCGCGACGGCCTGTTGGTCGGCGGTGGCGTATTGTTCCTTATCGGCATGTTGAACGGTTCCCTGACCTCCGGCACCGGGCTGTTCGTCACCTTGTGGCTGGTGCGCTGGTTCGGTTTCGACTACAAGCTCGCGGTGACCTACACGCTGGTGCTGGTCGGTATGTTCTGGAACGGCGCCGGCGCCATCACGCTCGGCCTGCTCGGCGAGATCCGCTGGAGCTGGATGCCGGCGTTGATCGCCGGTTCGCTGCTCGGCGGCTATCTGGGCGCGCATCTGGCCATCGTGAAGGGCAACCGGCTGATCAAGCGGGCTTTCGAGACGGTTACCTTTCTCGTTGGCCTGAAGCTGCTCATCGGTTGACGCCGTACTCGGCGCGATAGGCGAGGATCCGCTCGACGGCTTCCGCTTGATCCGGCTGCTCTCGCAGATAGGCGATCAGGTCCTCCAGGCCGACGATGGAGGCCACCGGGATGCCGTAATCGGCTTCGACCTCCTCGATCGCGGAACGTTGGTCCTTGCCGCGCTCCTGACGATCCAGCGCGATGACCACGCCGGCCGGCGTGGCCTGGTTGACGGCGATGATATCCAGGGACTCGCGCACCGAGGTGCCGGCGGAGATCACATCGTCGATGATCAACACCTTGCGACCCGCCAGCGGGTGACCGACGATCATGCCGCCCTCGCCGTGATCCTTCGCCTCCTTGCGGTTGAAGGCGTAGGGCAGGTCAAGCTGGTGTTGGTCGGCCAGCGTGGCGGCGGTGACCGCCGCGAGCGGGATGCCCTTGTAGGCCGGGCCGTAGATCAGGTCGAAATCGATGTCCGAGTCGACCAGGGTTTGCGCGTAATAACGCCCCAGCCTGGCCAGCGCCGCGCCGCTGTTGAACAGCCCGGCGTTGAAGAAGTACGGGCTGACGCGGCCGGATTTCAGGGTGAACTCGCCAAGCCGCAATACCTGCTGGCGCAGGGAGAAGTCGATGAATTCGCGTTGGTAGTCGTGCATGTCGGAACCCCGGTGGAAACAGTCTGGCGACATTGTTCACACCACGACGCGATTAGGCAAGCGGCATATGGGTATAATCCGCGCTTCTTCGTTTCACGCGACAGGTCTTCGATGCGGGTTATCACGCTGAACGTCAACGGCATACGCGCCGCCGGGCGCAAGGGCTTTTTCGACTGGCTGGCGACCCAGGACGCCGATTTCGTCTGCTTGCAGGAGTTGAAGGCGCAGCCCTTCCAGATCAGCGACGACCTGTATCACCCGAGCGGCTACCACTGTTACTACCACGCGGCGGAACGCAAGGGCTACAGTGGTGTCGGCCTGTACTGCCGGGAGAAACCGAAGCGCGTGTTGCACGGCATCGGCTGGGAGGATGTCGACCGCGAAGGCCGCTATATCGAGGCCCAGTACAAAGGGTTCTCGATCATCTCCCTGTATCTGCATTCTGGCTCGTCCAGCGAGGAACGCCAGGCGTTGAAGTTCGATTTCATGGAGCGTTTCATGCCGTTTCTGCGCAAGCTTCGTCGGCGGCGGCGCGAGTACATCCTCTGCGGCGACTGGAACATCGCGCACAAGGAGATCGATCTGAAGAACTGGCGCGGCAACCGCAAGCACTCCGGTTTTCTGCCCGAGGAACGTGCCTGGATGGACGAGCTCTTCGGCCGCGCGGGGTTCGTCGATGCGTTTCGCGTCGTCGATGAGCGGGCGGATCAATACACCTGGTGGTCGAACCGGGGCCAGGCGTGGGCGAAAAACGTCGGTTGGCGCATCGACTACCAGGTGGTGACGCCGGGTCTGCGAGACGCGGTGCGCGCCGCCGCGATCTACAAGGACGAGCGCTTCTCCGATCACGCGCCGCTGATCATGGATTACGCTTACCGGCTGGCGGACGCGTGACCCAGCACAAGCAGAACTGGCGCGAGGTACTTGCCGCGCTGCTCAGCGGGCGCATGCTGGCGGCCTTCGTCATGGGCTTTGCCTCCGGCCTGCCGTTGTTGCTGACCGGCTCGCTGTTGCAGGCCTGGATGAAGGAGAGCGGTGTCGATCTGTCGACCATCGGCCTGTTCGCGCTGGTTGGTCTGCCGTACACGCTGAAGT
>JALULB010000228.1 GCA_027041035.1 Sedimenticola sp.
GCGCGGGTCGTGCTGGCCTTGCGTTTTCCTGAGGGGGGTGCGCGCCACGAAGCGTCGCCGTTCGCGCGCTGTTCACGGCTACGCTGGCCGCTGGCGTTGGCTTTGCCTCCGGCTGAGTTTCCCAGCGGACCTCGTGGGTGGCTTGGTCCGCGAAGATCGGCGCAAAGCGCGCGGGTTTCGCGGTTTCCCCCCCGGTGCCTGGCGGTGCCGGGATTTTCCCGGGCTGGGCTTCTGGACGCGACGAGCTTGCCTCGCTCCGGTTGGCTTTGCGCGGCAGGGCGGTGGTGGACGTGGCCCGCGTTTCCGCCGGGACGGGAGTGGCTTCGGCCGGCTTTTCGGTGACCTGGCTGGCGAGCCCATACGGGCCGGGTGGTGGAGGAAACCCATCCTCGCACAGGCCGACGCCGTTGGCGCCCAGCAACAGGATGCAGGAAAGGATTCGTGACGGGGAGGGTTTCATCGATGATCGCACCGCGCTTGTTGTTGGACATGCGATGATAATAGACCAGCCGGGAAAAAGCATGGGTGTGTTCGACGCCGGAGGCTATAGCGTTTCCGGGCGCGGGTTTGTTTGCGCGATCAGTAACCGCCGGAACCGAGCTCCAGGGTCGCGGCCACGTTTGCGACGCGCAGTACCGTCGTGCGGATCTCGCCGTCGGGCAGCAGCGCGAGCCAACGGAATCCCGGGGGTTGCGGATCGATGGCGAAGTCGTCATTGCCTGGCTCGAACTGGATGCAGGTGGACGGCGAGCCGAGCAGATGTAGTCCATTGCGCCTGCTCTCGTATTCCTGGTGAATGTGCCCCCAGATCACGCCGCGCGCCCGCGGGTAACGGTCCAGCAGCGCCAGTAACTCGTCGCCGTTGCGCAGGCGGATACTGTCCATCCAGGCGCTGCCGATTGGCACCGGATGATGGTGCATGCAGATCAGCGCGTGACGATCCGGATGGGCTTCCAATGCCTGTCGAAGAAAGTTCAGTTCATCGTCGGCCAGAAACCCCGCCTCTTCGTTCTCCAATACCGAGTCGAGCAGGATGATCTGCCAGTCGCCAAGCAAGACTTGCTTGTCGGTGTGAGAGTTGCCGTGATCGAGCAAGGCCATTTTCGTGCGTTCGTCGTGGTTGCCGGGCAGGCAATAGACTGGCGAGGGCAACCCTTCGAGAATATCCCGAACGGCGGTATAACCTTCGTTGCCTTCATCGTGTACGATGTCGCCGGTCAGCAGGGTGGCGTCCAGTGGTTGTTTCTCGATATTCACGCGCTCGATGACCTGGCGCAGCGAATCGCGCGTGTCCACGCCCAACAGCCGATCGTGGGTCGAGCTGAAGATATGCGGATCGGTGATCTGCAACAGGCGCAGGGTACCCGCGGGGGCGTGGTCGAAAAATGTGTCGGGCCGCATAGCGTATGCCTGGATGTTCATGCTCGCAAAATGTCAATCATTGTAATAAATCCTTAGCGAATCCTAACGAATTTTATCGGCCGCCATTTCGCATTTCTGAGTAGCGGAGAATTCGATTCGTCGTGGAAAGTGCATGGTTCGCATTTAGCGGCTAGGATAGCCAAGAGAAACGTACAATAATCCATCGGGTTTGCCGGGTGTAACGCAGAGATTTCATGACGCTGAATGAGCTTAAGTATATTGTCGCGGTAGCCCGCGAACGGCATTTTGGGCGTGCTGCGGATTCCTGCTACGTCAGTCAACCTACCCTGAGCGTCGCGGTGCGCAAGCTGGAAGGGGAGTTGGGGGTGGCCTTGTTCGAGCGCGGCCAGGGCGAGGTCAGCGTAACGCCGGTGGGGGAGCGGATCGTGACGCAGGCGCAACGCGTGCTGGAGGAGGCGGATTGCATCCACCAGTTGGCCAAGCAGGGCCAGAATCAGCTGGCCGGGCCGTTGCGCGTCGGGGCGATCTATACGATTGGTCCTTATCTTTTTCCGCATCTCATTCCCTTGCTGGCCGAGTCCACGCCCGATATGCCATTGATGATAGAAGAGAACTATACATCAATACTGGCAGAAAAGCTGAAACAGGGTGATCTGGATGTGATCATCATCTCGCTGCCGTTCCAGTTGCCGGGCGTCAACGTGGAGCCGGTTTACGAAGAACCCTTCGTGCTGCTGCTGCCGAGTTCTCACCCGTGGGCCGGACGTGACCGCATCAAGATGGAAGAGCTGCCCAGCGAAACGGTCCTGATGCTCGGCGCGGGTCATTGCTTCCGCGATCAGGTGCTGGAGATCTGTCCGGAGTGTCTCGGTTCCAGCAGCAGCGAGAACGGCATGCAAAGGAGCCTGGAAGGCGGCTCGCTGGAGACGATCCGCTATATGGTCGCCAGTGGCCTGGGTATCACGGTATTGCCCTGCACCGCCGCCGGAGCGGACCGCTTCTCGCAACGCCTGCTGAGTATCCGGCGTTTCGCCGAACGCAGCCCGAGGCGTGTGGTGGCTGTCGCCTGGCGCAAGAGCTTTCCTCGTCCGCGCGCGATCCGGGCATTGAAGCAGGGAATTGCCGCAAGTGGCCTGAGCTGTGTTACCTTCGCCTCGTCGGACGAAGTATAGTTTTTTGCTATCGGCTCAATATAAACTATCAATTTCAATCCCCCCGCTTCGCGCACTATAGTTTCCGCACCTGGCAGTCATGCCGGATGCATCCGTGGGCACAAGCCCTTGTAACACTTCAGGAGGAGCACACAATGTCTCTGAAAGGTAGTAAGACCGAAGACAATCTGAAAGCCGCGTTTGCCGGCGAATCCCAGGCCAACCG
Source organism: Sedimenticola sp. (assembly GCA_027041035.1). GTDB lineage: Bacteria > Pseudomonadota > Gammaproteobacteria > Chromatiales > Chromatiaceae > JALSSX01. Next base: position 2,761 of record JALULB010000228.1, read on the forward strand.
CCGTTACCTGTACTTCGCGGCGAAGGCCGATGTCGAAGGCTACAACGACGTTGCCGCCGTATTCCGCTCTACCGCGGAAGGTGAAACCGGCCATGCGCATGGCCATCTGGAGTATCTGGAAGAGGTCGGTGATCCGGCGACCGGTCTGCCGATCGGCGCCACCGCCGACAACCTGAAGGCGGCCATCGCGGGCGAGACCCACGAGTACACCGATATGTACCCGGGCATGGCCAAGGC
>JALULB010000229.1 GCA_027041035.1 Sedimenticola sp.
GTCTTTCAGACGGCGATGTAGCTCACCGGTAGAGCAATCGACTCAGACTCGATCGGAAGAAGGTTCGATTCCTTCCATCACCTCACTGGAAAACCCGCAAGGGTCGCGGTTCGACTCCGCCCATGAAGCCTGTCCTGGACAGGCAAAATCGCGAAGGTCTCCAGGCCAATGAGCGGCATCCCTCGGACGCCTGCCAGCGGCAACGTGGCATCGACCCGCATTCCGGCCACCAGCGGTGGACGCCACGCATCAGCCAGGGGCGGCTGAACAGGAAGAAATCCGCCACGGAAAGGCAACCGCCCATGGCCCATGCGGGGCGAAAAACCCGCCTGACCCGGCATGCCGCCGATGCACGTTGGGGGCCTTCGCAACCAAATGAAACAACTGAAAAGGGAAGCTTGCCATGATCACTTACACGAATACCGTTATCGCCGAGCACGAACGCGGCTTGCTGTTTCGCGATGGCCGCCTCGACAAGGTTCTGACACCGGGACGCAATCGGCTGCTGTCGCTGGGACACGAATTGAGGATCCAGCGTTGCGATCTAAGTGATCCGGTATTTTCGGTCATGCATGCACAACTGCTGTTCAACAGCGCGGCAGGGCTGCTGGAAACCCACCTGCACCAGGTCGTCACCGGCAACCGGCAGTTGGCGCTGGTGCGTTACGACGGAGAACTGTCCGATATCGTACCACCCCACAGCCGACGCCTGTACTGGCGCGAGCCACTACGGATCGAGGTCGAACTCGTGGATCTCGCGGAAGGTTTGCGTATCGCCGATCACCTGCGGGCGGAACTGATGCGTCGCGATGCCCCCGTCCGGCTGAGTCAGGCTATAGCCAACTACGTACACTCGGCCGAGGTGGCCGACCGGCATGTTGGTCTGCTGTTCATCGATGGTGAGTATCGCGAAACCCTGCCACCCGGCGGGCACGCGTTTTGGAGCATCGACCGCAAGGTGCATGTCGCCGTGGTCGATGGCCGCCTGCAAAGCATGGAGGTAGCCGGTCAGGAGATCCTCAGCCGCGACAAGGTCAGCCTGCGCGTCAACCTCAGCGCCACCTGGCAGGTCGAGGATGCGGTACGCGCATGGCGCGAATCCGGCGACTACCGGGAGCAGCTGTACCGTGAATTGCAGTTCGCGCTGCGCAAGGCAATCGGCACGCGCACCCTGGACAGCCTGTTGGCCGACCGCCAGCAGCTCGACCGCACGATCCATGATGCGGTCGCGGCTCGCGCCAAGGCACTCGGTCTGCGGCTGATCGGCGTCGGGTTGAAGGACATCATCCTGCCCGGCGAGATGAAGGCCATCCTGAACCAGGTGGTCGAAGCCGAGAAGCAGGCACAGGCGAATGTGATCCGGCGGCGTGAGGAAACGGCGGCGACACGCTCCGCGCTGAATACCGCGAAGCTGATGGAGAGCAATCCGACGCTGATGCGCCTGAAGGAGCTGGAGACGCTGGAGAAGGTCGCCGACAAGGTCGAACGCCTGACCGTGTTCGGCGGCCTCGAAGGCATGATGCGCGATAGCGTGCGCATCGACGCCTGAGTCAATCACTGAAATGGAAAGGCCCATGCAATGGGGCATGGGCCGCGAGGAACAGAAAATGCCAATCAAGACGATCATCACCAAGGCGCCACGGCCGGTCAAGATCTATACCGACCAGATCGAACCGGAGGCCCGCCAGCAACTGACGAACATCGCGCATCTGCCGATCATTCACAGCCATGTCGCGGCGATGCCGGATGTACATCTGGGCATAGGCGCGACCGTCGGCTCGGTGATCCCGACACGTGGCGCGATCATCCCGGCGGCGGTCGGCGTGGACATCGGCTGCGGCATGAACGCGGTACGGCTGTCGCTGAAGGCCGAACAACTGCCCGACAGCCTGTTGCCGGCGCGGCGCGCGATCGAGCGCGCCATCCCGGTGGGCTTCGACATGCATCGCCGTGATATCGCGCGGCGTTCGACCATCACCAGCCTGATGAACGGCCTGGAAAGCATCGCCGAACGCCACCCGAAGCTGAACATCAAGCGCGGCAAGCCCTACAAGACCTGGGTACGCCAGCTCGGCACCCTGGGCGGCGGCAACCATTTCATCGAATTGTGCCTGGACGAGAGCAACGCCGTCTGGCTGATGCTGCACTCCGGCAGCCGTGGCATCGGCAACAGCATCGGACGCTATTTCATCGAACTGGCGAAGAAGGACATGCACGACCAGCTCGGCAATCTGCCGGATAAGGACCTGGCCTACTTCACCGAAGGCGAGAAGCACTTCGACGACTACGTGCGCGCGGTGCATTGGGCGCAGGACTACGCGATGCACAACCGGCGCGAGATGATGCGCCTGTTGGTCGACGCGCTGAAACACGTGTTGCCGCCGTTCACCACGACCCGGGAAGCGATCAACTGCCATCACAACTACGTGGCGGTCGAGACGCATTTCGATGCCGAGGTCTACGTGACACGCAAGGGTGCGATCTCGGCGCGCGAAGGCGAATTGGGCATCATCCCCGGCAGCATGGGAGCAAAGTCCTTCATCGTGCGCGGCAAGGGCAATCCGCAGTCGTTCCGATCCTGCTCGCACGGCGCCGGGCGGCGCATGAGCCGGAGCAAGGCGCGTCGCCTGTTCAACGCCGAGGACATGGCCCGCCAGACGCGGGGCGTCGAATGCCGCAAGGACAAGGGCGTGCTCGACGAGATTCCCGGCGCCTACAAGGATATCGACGAGGTGATGGCAAACCAGCATGACCTGGTCGAGATCGTGCACACCCTGAAACAAGTGGTGTGCGTCAAGGGCTGAATGCCGGCTTCGACCAGGCCCGAAGCCGGCCCTTTTTCAAGAATACGGATATGAAGACACAGCAGATCGAGGAGATCATCGCCTGCCTGCCGAATGGCCGGACGGCGTTCCATTACTATCCGGACCGCTACGCCTTGCTGCTGCTCGCCTGGGCGAGCAGCAGCAAGGCGTAGCGGTCCGG
>JALULB010000230.1 GCA_027041035.1 Sedimenticola sp.
CCGCCGGACCAGCGCGGTCGTCGGGGGGAGGGTGCCGACCGGCCTGATCGTATGGGCAGCGAGCTCGGCGCTGTTGTTTGGCCTGCTGTTGCTCGCCTACCATATCTATCTGAGCTATTGGTCGTTGCGGTTCTCCGATTTCCCTCCGCTTCCCGCCGGGTTTCGTTCGATGGCCGCCGTTGTCGGCATGGTATTGTTTGGCGTCGTCGTGCTGAACTCCGCTCTGGCCGGGTGGAAGGGCTGTTTCTCCGGCAATGCCGGCGACGATGGAGTCGCTGGCGCGGTTCCCGTTTGGGGAGCGATCGTCGCGTTGTTACCGTGGTTTCTGTTGTTTTATGCCATCAAACTCTTTCTGGACCCTGGGCCATACCCAGCCTCCGACGAGCTGGAGCTTTCTGGGTGGAGTGTCGCATTGTTCATTGGTGACGCCTGGGCCCTTCTGGTGATCTGGCTGTCGATATACTGGTCGTGCGGATCCGGCGAGAATGGAAAAACCCAGGATCCGGATACCAGATGCCTCGCGGCGGGATTCTTCATCCGTCTTGCCCCCTTGGGCAAACTGTTGCTGGTTTATTTTGCCTTTCTCGATGGGTGGCAGGATTGGGTCAACGCGGAGTTTCGAGTTTCGGCGGGGTATATCGTGTTGGCCAAGGGTGCCGTGCTGGCACTGTTGAGCGTGTGCTTATGGTGGGTGCTTGCACGCAGGATCTGTACATATCTAGATAAAACCGAAGCAAACAACAACAGCGCCTATTGGCTGACCATGGCGACAACGATCGCGGTGCCAGTGAGCGCCGTGCTGTTGGTCCAGGCGATCGCCGCATGGGGAATCCCCGGCTGGCTTGGCGTGGTGCTCCTGGGGATCGTTCTGACTTGGGCTGTCTCCATGCTCTCCAGTTGTTTCCTGTCGGACTCGGGTAACAGGAAGAAGTGTAGGACCTCCTGCCTGTTGGGCCTGGCTGTTTCCCTGCCGGTTTGTGTCTTGTTGCTTGCCTCTCCGCGACTTCCGGACAACTTCTTTCCCGGTCAGTTCGACCCTGGTGGCTTGCCGGCATGGCTTGGACTGTTCGCGATCATCGTGTTTCTCGCGCGCTTCTCGAATATCAACTACCTGTCGCTGCACCGCTACTATCGGGATCGCCTGATGGAGACCTTTCTGCCGAATGTGTCCAACGCGCTCGATGTCATGGGACCCGTTGGCGGCGCCAGCAAGCAAGATGCAGCCGATGGCGTGAAGCTGTATCAGCTCGACCCGCGTAACGCCGAAGGGAAGTCAGGTGATACCGGAAAAGGTTGGGGTATTCCCTTGCATATCATCAATGCCAATATCGTGCTGGTTTCATCACGCATCCCGAAGTTTCGCGCGCGTGGCGGCGACAACTTCGTGATGACGCCACTGTTCTGCGGCAGCAACGCCACCGGTTGGTGTGGGACCGGCGGCGATGGAAACAAAGAATCGCCGTTCGAGCCGATGACCCTGGCCACGGCAATGGCGATATCCGGCGCCGCGGTGAATCCCCACACCGGCGTCGGAGGCGAGGGAATCACCCGACGGCCACTGCTGTCTTTCCTGATGGGGGTGTTCAATATCCGTCTCGGCTACTGGGCGGACAACCCGGCGCCCGCCAGTGAAACGCTGCATCGTATCGAACGTTTCGATCGCAAGCAGGGATGGGGTGGGTGTCTCCGTTGCCTGAAACGCGTTCCTCGGCTGCTGCTGAGCTCAAGGCTACTGCATGACAAATCGATTCCCAACACCCTCTATCCGGGGTTGACGGAATTGTTCATGCAATTGTCGCTGGACGAGAACAGCCGCATGGTCCAACTGACCGATGGCGGCCATTTCGAGAACCTGGGCCTGTACGAACTCGTCCGCCGTCGCTTGAGGGTCATCATCGTTTGCGACGGCGAGGAGGACAAGGACTTCAAGTTCTCCGGCTTGGCGAACGCCATCGAAAAAGTGCGTGCCGACTTTGGCGCCATCATCGAGATCGACAGCGGGGATCTCGAACGCCTGATACCCAAGGGAGAGGGAGCGGCATCCTTCGCCAAGGCCGGTTTCCTGGTTGCTTCCATTCGCTACTCAAGGGGTACGGAAAACGAGAACACGCGCGGTACGCTGATCTACCTGAAGACGACGTTCTTCGATGGACTGAGCGCTGATCTGCGCGGTTATCGCGCCGGGAACCCCGATTTCCCCGATCAATCGACCAGCGATCAGTTCTTCGATGAAAAACAGTTCGAAGCCTATCGTGAATTGGGCTTTCAAACCGCCCGTGCAATGATGCTCGGTCAGAAAGGCAGGCGTTTCAGCAGGGTGGTCGAAAGCCTTGGCGTGCCACGGATCGATTGATGGCGGCCATGGCTGCCGAGTTCCATATGTAGTGGGCGAAAGGCCGGCGGCCATCGGCCGGCACGCGTTCGCGGCGCTTGCGTGGCCAGACCACCAGGACCGCCACTTGGTGGAAACGTTAGCCCGTAGGGCGGAAAAGCCGGCGGCGAGCGCATTCCGCGCCCATACCCCGGCGTGGATCGGCTGCGCTTTTGCCCTGCCGCCACCGCTGCGTTGGGCACGCTACGCTTTGCCCAACCTACCAAAGCTTAAACTACCGTCCGGAATCTGGGGTCCGCTATAAGCGCTGAGCATGGTGAGAAAGCTCAGGCCCAGAGTGTGTCGAGCGGGAATTCGATGGCGTCGAACGGCGGCTGGCGCACCGGGTCGTCGTCCTTCAGCGAAGCGAGCAGCAGCCAGTGGCCTTCGTCGTTCAGCGAGTACACTTCGAGGGTCTTCAGTTCGGGGTCGACCAGCCAAAGATGAGGAATGCTTTCGCGCGCGTAGATCGGCATCTTGACGACGCGGTCGACACGCGCGGTCGACGGTGACAGAATCTCGCAGACCCAGTCCGGAGCGAGTTCGAACCAGGCGGTATCGGGCAGCGCGGGCAGGCGCTCGCGTCGCCAGCCGGCGA
>JALULB010000231.1 GCA_027041035.1 Sedimenticola sp.
CGACATTCCTAGGTGGCTGTCGGGCCCAGCGCCTAACCTAGATGAAAAGTGAGCGAATTCTAATAAATTCTGGCTTATTCGTCATCCGCCAGTTTCTTAACTGCTTCGATATCCTTGTGCGGAATAAAGATGCCGCAGCCGTATTTCTGGTAGTTACCGATGCCCAGCTCCTGAAGCTCGATGGATTCGTCGGTTTTCAGATCGGCGAGCATCAGGCTGCGGGTGCTGAGTGGGCCATTCGGCGTGCTCATCTCGTTCAGCATGCCGCATAGTGCCTTGCGGATACGGATGCCGCGTGTTTTCAGTGTTTCGGCGATGTGCCCGAGAAAGGCGTTTTCGTCGGCGCCCGTTTCGGTGACGATGTGTCGCGCGAACAGGGTGCCAAGCTTGCTGAGTTCGCGGGTCTTGAATCTGCCGATGCTCAGCGGTTGGCCCGCGACCTCGATCTTGATGCCGTTCAATCCCGCGGCGAGTTCCACCTTGTCGCGCGGCATGCGGATGATCAGCTTGGTGCGGCGTGACAACAGGAGTTGCTGCGTGGCGTCCTTGTCCGGGCGTTCCCAGCCATTCTGGGAGCCGGCGACATGGATCTCATGGATCGCGATCCTGTCGTCCTCGTCCAGCCAGGGCGCGGCATTGCGCAATGCATCGGATAGCGCCCAGGCATGGTCGACGGGGAGTTCCCGGCAGCGAATATCGAACAGGACATCGAGCATATCGCTGCGGCCCTTGATGGTTCTATCGTCTTCTTGCCAAAACATGGGTATACCTTAGTTATCGGGCAGGGATGCGTGGATGGCGTCGCGGTCGATCCACCAGTCTTCCTGTACAAGTACGTCGACGACGTTACGCAGACGCACCAGGAATTTATCCGGTTGATCCAGTTCCATTCGTTCGACCCAGGCCTGAAACTGTGCCTGATTCTCGACATGGCTGTGCCGCCGCGCGACCTGTCCGAGTAACTGGCTGGCGAAAAAACGCAGGTCTTTTCGTTGCTGCCCTTCGGTACGGACATCGGCGATAAACATGGCTGTCGCCGCCGCGACGGCGGCACCATCGGAGTCGTCCGGCGTATCGTCCACCAGGTGCTGGAGCAGGGCGAGTGTCAAGTCCGGGTCGATCGGGAAAGTGACCGCGAGCCAGATACCGTGGCCAAGCGCGGTCAGCGAGGCATCCTGGTCGCATTGCGAGAGCACATCGCAGGCGTCTGCAGCCCATTCCCAGTCATCGTTTTGGGCAAAGATATCGAATGCCTCTCGCGCCCAGGGCCACGCTTCGCTGCCTCTATCGATGGCCTTGAGCGAGCGCCCGATCTCCAGTTGATTCTTGGCCCGTTCCAGCGGTGGCTTTCCAGAATCCACTTCATTCCAGGCATCCATGAGCGCGCCCAGATGGGCTTCTATGCTGGCTTTCTCGCCAAGATCCTTGCGCAGGGAATCGGCTGCGGTGTCGGGTAGTGCATCGGGATCGTGAAATTTCATGCGTGTCTGTATGCTCCGAGATTTGATCGGTGGCGGGCCTTGACGAGGAGAATCGGCTCAATTGAAAGCGGCTTCAAGCCGGTCCTCCCAGTCTTCGGGGGTATCGGGATAAGGTGGCTTGACGTCCATACGAAAGAACATTTTCCCCTCCTTGGCATATCCGACCGCTTCCACCAGTTCGTCGAACGATACGAATTGCGCATTGGCGATAATGATCTCGCTGAGTAACAACATCGTTGGCTCCGTTGTTGAGAGGGACAGGGTCGAGCGGCTTCGTATTATAGTATGGATTTCGCCGTGGCCGCAGGATTGAGTATCAATATATCATTGACTACTAATGGTTACCCGCCTAGACTTTACGGAAATTCAATGTGGGAATATCGACGAGGGGTCGCGCCTCTATCCCTTCCGGGATAGGTTGTGCGAAAGACGCTACCCCCCGTTGGTGGAATACTCGTCAGGCAATGTATTGACTAATATTAGCCGCTATTGATGGGCTGTCTTGTGGATCGTTTCACTTGCGGGAGCAGCGAGGGGGGCCCAGGTCAATGTTGCACGTAACCAGTCTGGGTTCCGGGCAAAGTGATTCAACTACTTTCGATAAACATTTGGAGAATGAGCGTAATGGCTGTTCAAAAGTTTGACACTCCTATGCTGGATCAGCTCGAGTCTGGTCCATGGCCCAGCTTTATTACTGGCATCAAGGCGCTGCGTGACAACCACCCCGACGCCAAGATCAATGAGATGACCAATTCCCTGCTCGGGCAGTTGGAGCATTCTTATGAGACCCGCAAGGGCTACTGGAAGGGCGGCACCGTTTCCGTGTATGGCTACGGTGGTGGCATCATCCCTCGCTTTTCCGAGGTTGGTCATGCGTTTGTCGCATCCAAGGAATTTCACACCCTGCGTGTTCAGCCACCCGCGGGCAACCACTATTCAACGAGCATGTTGCGTCAGTTGGCGGATAGCTGGGAGAAGTGGGGTTCTGGCCTGGTGACCTTTCATGGTCAGACGGGCAACATTATGTTTATCGGTACCGACACCGAAAACATCCAGCATTTCTTCGACGAGATCAACGACTACGGTTGGGATCTCGGTGGTGCCGGCCCATGCGTGCGCACCGCGATGTCATGCGTCGGCGCGGCACGTTGCGAGATGTCCTGCACCAACGAGCAGAAGGCGCATCGTCTGCTGGTAAACAATTTTACCGATGACGTTCATCGTCCGGCGCTGCCATACAAGTTTAAATTCAAGGTCTCTGGTTGCCCGAACGATTGCCAGAACGCGATCGAGCGTTCCGACTTTGCCGTTATCGGCACCTGGCGCGACGATATGAAGGTCGACCAGGACGAATTCAAGGCCTATGTCGGCCGTAAGGGTCGTCAGCACGTCGTCGACAACATCATCAGCCGCTGCCCGACACAGGCGCTGACCCTGAACGACGACGACAGCCTGACGGTCAATAACAAGGATTGCGTGCGCTGCATGCATTGTCTGAACGTGGTGCCGAAAGCGCTGCATCCTGGTGACGACAAGGGCGTGACCATTCTGATCGGCGGAAAACGCACACTGAAGATCGGTGACCTGATGGGTACCGTGGTCGTCCCCTTCAAGAAGCTGGAAACCGAGGAAGATTGGGAAAGCATCGTCGAGCTGGCTGAAGAGATCATCGATTTCTGGGCCGAGAACGGCCTGGAGCATGAGCGTTGCGGCGAGATGATCGAGCGTATCGGTCTGGCTAATTTCCTTGAGGCTATCGGCATCGATCCGGATCCCAACATGGTCGATTCCCCACGCCAGTGTTCCTACGTGCGTATGGATGGTTGGGATGACGCCGCTATCGAATGGTTTGAAAAGAAGGCTGAACAGGCCTGATTCAAACCCGTTGTAATTGAATTATCCGCTTGCCGACGACACGGGTTCCGTGTCGTCGGAAGGTTGAGTTTGACTTGAATTTTGGAGGTCGAAATGGCGAAGCAAGAAATGCGCGAGCCGATTGAGTCAGGATGTCCGGATCCATTCCAGTACATGCACCCTGTCATGCGTAAGAATTTTGGAATGTGGAAGTATCACGAGCATCCACGTCCCGGTGTCCTGCTGCACGTTGCCTACAGTGGCGACAAGATATGGACGGTCCGGGTAGGTACTCAACGTATTCTGGATCTGTTTTCGCTCCGCGAGCTTTGCGATATCGGCGAGAAGTTCGCCGAGGGTCATATCCATTTTACTATCCGTTCCAATATCGAATACATGGTTACAGACGAGGCCAAGGTCGAGCCGCTGATCAAGGCAGTGGAAGACGCCGGTTACGTCGTCGGCGGTACCCAGAACTCCGTCACCATGCTGTCCCACACCCAGGGTTGGTTGCACTGTGATATCCCGGCCACTGACGCATCCGGCGTGGTTAAATCCATGATGGATGAGCTCATCGATGAGTTCCGCAACACCAATATGCCAAACCGCGTGCATATCACCACCTCCTGCTGTCAGATCAACTGTGGTGGTCAGGGTGACATCGCCATCAATATCCAGCATACCAAGCCACCAAAGATCAACCATGATCTGGTAGCCAACGTGTGCGAGCGGCCTTCCGTGGTCGCGCGTTGCCCGGTGGCGGCGATTCGTCCCGCGATCGTCAACGGCAAGCCTTCTCTTGAAGTCGATGAAAAGAAATGCATCTGCTGCGGCGCTTGTTTCCCGCCGTGTCCGCCGATGCAGATCAACGACGCGGAATTCTCCAAGCTGGCTATCTGGGTAGGTGGTAATCACTCCAACGCACGTGGCAAGCCGACCTTCCACAAGCTTGTTGCCGCGGGTATCCCGAACAACCCGCCTCGTTGGCCCGAGGCTACCGCCATCGTCAAGCGCATTCTGGCCGCTTACAAGGAAGGCGCGCGTGACTGGGAGCGTATCAACGAGTGGATCGAGCGTATCGGCTGGCCGCGTTTCTTCGAAACCGTGGAGTTGCCGTTTACCAAGTACCACATCGATAACTGGCGTGGCGCGCGTAAGAGCCTCAACGCATCTACCTACATCCGCTTCTAAAGCGGGAAGTGGAGTTGATCTATGAAATTAACTGTTCAAGTCAACGAGGGGCCGTATCAGCACCAAGCGTCTGATTCGGCCTACCACTTCACCAAGGCGGCGTTGGAGAAGGGGCACGAGATTTTTCGTGTCTTTTTCTATCACGATGGTGTCAACAACGGCACCCGTCTGACTACTCCGCCACAGGATGACAGAAATGTCGTCGCGCGTTGGAGTGAGTTGGCGGAGAAGCATGATCTCGATCTGGTGATCTGTGTTGCCGCTGCCCAGCGTCGCGGCATCGTCGACGAAGGTGAGGCTGAGCGTAATGGTAAGGATGCGACCAACATCGCGCCGGGCTTCCGGATTTCCGGACTTGGGCAGTTGATCGAGGGTGGTATCCAGAGCGATCGTCTGGTCGTGTTTGGCGATTGATTCAGGAGTGTTTTAGATGACTACTAAGAAATTCATGTATGTCAATCGTCGCGCGCCCTACGGCACGATATACGCATGGGAAGCGCTTGAGGTCGTGTTGATTGGCGCCGCCTTCGAGCAGGATGTCAGCATGGCTTTTGTCGATGACGGCGTATTCCAGCTGTTGAAAGGGCAGGATACCAGCGGTATCGACATGAAGAACTTTTCCCCGACCTATTCGGCGCTTGGAGACTATGAAGTCACCAAGATATATGTTGAAAAAGAGTCGTTGGAGGAAAGAGGGCTCACGCTTGATGATCTACAGCACCTCGTCTGGGAAGATGAAGATGAAGACTGGGCGGAAAAGGATTCCATTCGGCTGGTCAGTCGCGCCGAGCTGGCAGAGGTATTTGCCGGGCAAGACGTCATGTTCAACTTCTAACCCGAGGGGTAACCGAAAATGTCCATTCTACATATCGTGAACAAGTCCCCTTACGAGCGTAATAGTGTCGCGCTGGCGGTAGACTATATGCGTGACGGCGACACCCTGCTGTTGATCGAAGACGCCGTGTACACCGTAATGCAGGGCGGCAAGGCAGCCTCGATAATCGATGGCCAGAAGGCTGTCGTTCTTGGCCCTGATCTGGCTGCACGGGGAATCGCCAAGGAAAAAATGATCGATGGCGTGGAAGTTGTCGATTATGCGGGCTTCGTCGATCTCGTCGAAGCCAGTGATAAAACACAGTCCTGGCTCTGAGCCACGGCTAACTCGTTTTTAATTCAGTATTGAAGGAGAAATTTCATGCCTATCGAAGTTGACGGTAAAGTATTGGAAACCGATGAAGAAGGCTACCTGGCCAATATCAACGACTGGGTTCCTGGTGTCGCGGATGTGATGTCAAAGGAAGACGACCTGGAGCTCACCGACGAGCATTGGGACATCATCAATTTCTTGCGCGAGTATTATGAAGAATACCAGATCGCTCCGGCGGTTCGTGTTCTGACCAAGGCTGTGGGCAAGAAGTTGGGCAAGGACAAAGGTAACAGCAAATACCTTTATGGTCTGTTCCCTTACGGCCCCGGCAAGCAGGCTTGCCGTTATGCCGGTCTGCCGAAGCCTACTGGCTGCGTCTGATCGATCGTTCTCATGAGGAAGGTCTTCCGAGACCTTCCTCATGGTCTCCAGTGAATTTGCGAATTTCGGAAGCTTTCTGCTTCTGACGGTTGTGTACGTATGAGCACTTTCTACGCGATCCTGTTTATTGTTGCGACACTCGTCCTGGTTATTGGTGTTGCCCGCCGCGTGTACCTTTACTACAAGGTCCCCGCGCCACTCAAGATTCCCACCACGCCGGCTCCAGTGACCCGCGCCGGAGTGGTTCTTCGCATGTTTCGCGAAGTCGTTTTTTTTGAAAGCCTGTTCAAGGCGACTAAATGGACTTGGTTGTTCGGCTGGATGTTCCATATTGGGCTTGCGCTGGTACTGGCACGTCATCTGCGTTACTTCATGGATGACGATAATATCTTCTGGCCTTTGATCGAGCTGATTCAGCCGTTTGGCATCTATGCGGGTTTTGCGATGGTGCTTGGCCTACTCGGCTTGCTGGGACGGCGTATCTTCGTCGATCGCGTGCGTTACATATCAGCGCCGTCGGATTATGCGATGCTGCTGTTGCTTATCGGCATTGGCGCGATTGGCTTGGCTATCAAATTTATTTTTCGCACGGATGTCGTCGCGGTCAAATCATTCTTTGACGGCCTGTGGGTATTCGACTGGCAGGATCTTCCGATGGATGCGCCGCTGCTCATTCACCTGGGGTTGGTTGCGGTGCTGTTTCTGATCTTTCCGATCAGCAAGTTGTTGCACGCGCCCGGTATCTTCTTCAGCCCATCGCGTAACCAGGTCGACAATCCTCGCGAAGTCCGACATGTCGCCGACTGGGCCCGCAAACTCGAAGAATAACGCGATCTGGTCGAATAGCGAACCGAGAATTACAGAGGCTATACATGGCTAAGGCAGATTTTAACGTACCGGAATTGGGTGAATCCATCGAGGTTCCCGCCATCAAAGAAGGTAGCATGGCGCATAGCTCGCCGTTTGTCGCGAAACCTCAGTTTCAGGAAGCACTGGGTTTCAAGGGCGAGATTGGCGAGAACTGGAAGGAAGACACACTGGAAGCGATGGGTGATTTGCTCGGCAAATACCGTTCCTTGCAGGTGTATATGGATATCTGTGTCAAATGTGGCGCATGCACGGACAAATGCCACTATTTCCTTGGCACCTCGGATCCGTTGAATATGCCGGTTGGGCGACAGGATCTGATGCGTAAGGTCTATCGGCGCTATTTCACCTTTGCCGGGAAGTTTTTCGGCAAGCTGGGGATACCCGGTTTCGTCGGCGCGGCGGATCTTGAACGCGACATGCTGGATGAGTGGTATAGCTACTACCATCAGTGCTCCGAATGCCGCCGCTGTTCGGTATTCTGCCCCTATGGTATCGACACCGCCGAGATCACCATGGCGGGACGCGAGATACTCGCGCGTATCGGCATGGGACAGAAATACGATAACGAGATTATCGGCAAGGTGTATACCATCGGTAACAATCTTGGTCTCCCCGAACGAGCCTTGGCGGATACGCTGGAAGGGCTGGAGGAGGATATCGAGGACGATACCGGTGTTCAGGTCAAGCTGCCCCTCGATAAGAAGGGTGCCGATATCCTGTTGGTCACGCCTTCGGCGGATTTCTTTGCCGAGCCCCATGTGGACGGCCTGATGGGGTACGCCAAGGTTTTTCATGAGGCTGGTGTGAGCTGGACGCTGAGTTCCTACGCGTCCGAAGCCGCGAATTTCGGTATGTTCATCGGTTCCTACAAGAACATGCGCGAAATCTCCTTGCGGATTCGCAAGGCAGCGCTGGAACTCGGCGTGAAGCGGATCATATTTGGGGAATGCGGTCATGCGTGGCGTGTCGCTTACAGTTTCCTGAATACGCTTGCCGGCCCATTCGATTTTCTGGACCAGAAATATCCGATCCCGCAGCATATCCTCGAATTCACCTGGGGTGAAATTCAGAAGGGTACGTTGAATATCGATAAATCGCTCAACGATGACATGACGCTGACCTTCCACGACTCGTGTAACGTCGCTCGCGCCTCGCGCATGGGGGACAAGCCCGGTGGTCAATTCGTGATTCCGCGCAATGTGATCAAGGCGGTTTGCAATAACTTCGTCGACATGGACCCGGATACCATCCATGAGAAAACCTTCTGTTGCGGAGGCGGTGGTGGCTTGCTTACCGACGATCTGATGGAGGTTCGCGTGAAGGGCGCGATGCCGCGAATGCAGGCGCTGAACGAGGTAACGCAGGAATCCGGGGTGACCCACATGGCCGCGATATGCGCTATCTGCAAGAGCCAGTTCACCAAGATATTGCCGTACTACGGTATGACCATGGATCAGATCGTCAGCGTGCATCAGCTGGTATCGAACGCACTGATTCTGAGCGGACAAGAAGACACTGATAGTGATGATGAGGACGACGTTGCCTGATCCATCACTCACGACACGAATACTTTCGAAAACTGAGGTCATCGACGCACTGGCGGCGGATGACGGTTCTACTCAAGAGATACAGTAGGGAGAAATAAGATGGCAACTCCGAGCGATGAAATGAACGCGAATCTGACTTGGCGCCGCTTTAAAGATGGCGATCATTCGTGGGACAACATGGGTGAGAAGATCTTCGAGCAGGATACCACCTTCAAATGTCCTACCTATATTCACAAGACGCCCCCTTGTCAGGGCAGTTGCCCCTCGGGCGAGGATATTCGCGGCTATCTCGCGATCGCTCGGGGCCAGGAATTGCCGCCAGAGGGTGTCGATTGGCATGAGTATGCGTTCAGACGCTCGACCGATGCCAACCCGTTTCCCTCGATGATGGGACGTGTTTGTCCTGCTCCGTGCCAGGATGGCTGCAACCGTAACGAGGTCGATGACTTCGTTGGTATCAATGCCGTGGAGCAGTATATCGGGGATACCGCCATCGCAAATAACTACGCCTTCGAGGCGGGCGCCGATACCGGTAAGAAGATTGCCATCATCGGTGGCGGTCCGGCTGGCATGGCAGTGGCGTATCAGCTGCGTCGCCTCGGTCATGGCGCGACCATTTTTGACGATAATGCCGAACTTGGTGGCATGATGCGCTACGGCATCCCTGGTTATCGTATCCCGCGCGATAAACTGTCCGCCGAGATTCAGCGCATCATCGACATGGGTGTCGAAACCCGCATGAAGACCCGTGTCGGTACCGATGTCAGTGTCGAGGAACTCGAAAAAGAGTTCGACGCCATCCTGTGGGCCATTGGCTGTCAGTCGGGACGTGGTCTGCCTGTCGAGAAATGGAACGAGGTCCCAAACTGCGTTTC
>JALULB010000232.1:0-1635 GCA_027041035.1 Sedimenticola sp.
GGTCTTGATGACGTGCCGTTGAACCGCATGCCCTGATGAAAAAGGGATTAAGACCTTGACAGTCCAGCATTTGTCATAGCCGTTCCAGGTTGAACCGCATGCCCTGATGAAAAAATCAGGACGCCACAAAAAAGCCCGGCCAGAAACTGGCCGGACAGTTGAACCGTAGCCCCTGATGAAAAGCGATCGACGCATGCGCCTATGGCGCTTGCTGCTCGAAAAAGAACGAGGCCTTGTCGATAATAAAGTTTCCGAAGTGTTTTTCAAACTCCAGATGATTGTAGGTCTTCTCCGGATCAAAGATTGATACCTTTTGCGTACCTTGCATATGATGGGCTTCTGAAATCTTCGCCATGTCGAGAGCGTAGAGGTGTATCTCATACATATGATCATCCGGATAGGCCGGGTCGATATAACTTTTTCCCCCAAGCTGATTATTCAACATTCTGGCTTCCTCTGGAGTCTCTCCCGCGGTGATAGAGGTTCGACCGGGGTCAATATCGGTCACAGCCCAATGAACGAAATGGTTTGCATCGTGATCATCGACAACAACAGCCAGGCTCTCGGTTCCTTTTGGCATGTTCTGCCATGACATTGGCGGCGTATCATGCTCCGGAATGGTTCTACTCGATGCAAGCCGCATTGCTTTCGGCGTGCCCCGAAGCTCTTTGCATAGGGTGCTATCAGTGTCCTCGCAGGCCAGATCCCTCACCCATGAAGCAACCTTTTTGGCGCCCTTTGGCTCAAAGTGTGTATCTTGCTTCGGAGGCGTGTCGCCTGTGTACCATCTTGAATAGCAGTTGGCGAACGCTTCATCCCACTGCGCATCCGTCATGCCGCCATATATCCGTGAGCTTTTCTGGAAAAGATCAAGCAGCCGAGCCTGCGTTTCATCGGCAATCTCTCTCATCCATTCTATTTCCCGGCCTCTGCCGGGATCATGGCTTCCATCCGCCTTGCGACGCCGTTTGGCGATTTCGGTCACCAATACGGGAGTAAAGTTGTTTTCACGTGCCATTCGGACAAATTTCCGAATATTGTTCTTGAATTGTTGTTCGTTATCCCCGTTCGCGCCAAATTGGATCAACAATATCCCATGCCCGAGCTCCTCCATCTTTTCTACAACCTTTGCCCAGTAGTGATCTCGCCGAGGGCCGTAAAGCAGAGGTTCGTTACCCTCTCGATCTTCAGGAGGAAGCTGAAAAGTTTGCGTATTGGCGCCGGGTTGTGCGTAGTTGTAAATCTGCGAAGCAATATCGTTATTGCTCGCATACATCCAAAGCCTCTCACCCCATCCTTCCAGGCGGCAGTCACTTCCATCCGCATGGATTGCTTCATTCAACTCATGAGCGATATAGACGGTTGAAGGCCCCACCAGCAATATCGGCTCCACCGTTCCGGGTGAGGCAGGCGCAGCTGTTGTCGTGTCGGAAGCAGCGTCACTATCGTGTCTGTTGCTCTCATCGCCATCACATGATGCGAGCAACAAGGCAAGACAAAGAGCAGCAAGCATGCGGCAGAATGGATACATGACAAAAACTCCTTGTATCGACAGCTCATATCAACCGACAGTCACTTTACCCTATCGTTGCATAAACTCCCGCCTCTTTCCGGTTTTACGCGGCAGCCTCCAAC
>JALULB010000232.1:1645-2924 GCA_027041035.1 Sedimenticola sp.
ATCTCATTGATATTTCGATGTTTTGGTGGCTTCTTGGGCGGGTTTTATGCAACTGTAGGGTTTACTACTCCCTAGGCCTTAGAGGGGTAAACTATCGTTTCTCATCCTCTCCCTCGACAGGAGGTTGTCGCAAAAGCGGTAGCTTTGCGGCAACCTCACGGAGCACATGGATATGCTGACAAAAACAACGACGATAAATCGTTGTTTCTGTGAGAAAAGGAAAAATCGCACTTTTTCCTTTTCGTGTGCTACGCGCTCACCAACACCAAGTTTGAACCTGCCCCCGCTATTTCTCTCCACCCATTTTCTTCTGGAATGCCTCGACCAGATCGATCGGCACGGGGAATACCACGGTGGAGCTGTTTTCAGTGGAGATGTCACTGAGCGTCTGCAGGTAGCGCAGTTGCAGCGCCTGCGGGTTGCCGGCGATGACGTCGGCGGCCTCGCGCAATTTTTGCGAGGCCTGCAATTCACCCTCGGCGTGGATGACCTTGGCGCGCCGCTCCCGCTCGGCTTCGGCCTGGCGGGCGATGGCGCGGACCATGCTTTCGTCGAGGTCGATGTGCTTGATTTCGACGTTGGTGACCTTGATGCCCCAGGCGCTGGTCTGCTCGTCGATGATGTCCTGAATATCGCGGTTGAGCTTTTCGCGCTCGGAGAGCATTTCGTCGAGTTCGTGCTGACCCAGCACCGAACGCAGCGTGGTCTGCGCCAGTTGACTGGTGGCCATGTAGTAGTTCTCCACCTGGATGATGGCCCGCTCCGGATCGACGACACGGAAATAGAGCACGGCGCTGACGTGGACGGTGACGTTGTCGCGGGAGATGACGTCCTGCGGCGGCACGTCCATGGTGATGACGCGCAGATCGACGCGCACCATTTTCTGCACGCCGGGAATGACGAGAATCATCCCCGGCCCCTTGACCTTCTGGAACCGGCCGAGAAAGAAAATCACGCCGCGCTCATATTCGGGCAGGATCTTGACCGCGGACAGCAACAGGCCGCCGAGGATCAGCAGGGGCACAAACATATCGAACAGGATCATTTTTCCTCCATCGGGCTTACCCGCAATACGAGATGGTCGATGGCATCGACCTTTACCTTTTCGCCGGACTTCACCGGCCTGTCGGTCTCGGCAAGCCATGACTCGCCTTCGACCCTCACCCGCCCGCGTTTTCCGGGCGCGAGATCATCCATCGCGACGGCTTCGAGTCCGACCATGTATTCGCGACCGGTCATGACCTTTTTGCGCCGCAGCGCCACCAGCCTGCCGATCAGC
>JALULB010000233.1:0-2383 GCA_027041035.1 Sedimenticola sp.
GTACAGCGACCTGCTGGAACGCGCCGTGAAAGCGTTGAAGGAAGGCAAGGAACTGACCCTCGACGAACCGCCCCGGCACGGCACCGAGATCGACCTGCAACTGCCCGCCATCCTGCCCGACGACTACCTCCCCGATGTTCACGAACGCCTGGTGCTGTACAAACGCATCGCCAGCGCCAGGGACAATGCCGAACTGCGCGAACTGAAGGTCGAGATGATCGACCGCTTCGGCCTGCTGCCACCCCAGGCGAACCACCTGTTCGGCATCACCGCGCTGAAACTGCGTGTCCAGCCACTCGGCATCAACAAACTGGACGCCGGCGCCAGCGATGGCCGCATCCTGCTGGACAGCCACCACAAGCTCGACATGGGGCTGATCATCCAGTTGATCCAGAATCAACCGGACAGGTTCCGCGTCGAAAGCGACAAACTGCGCTTCCATGGCGATTTCGCCGACCCGGACACGCGCATCGACAAGATCAATAGCGTGATCGACAAACTGACGGGGAAGGCGCGGGCATGACGGAAACCGCTCTTCAGCCGCCTCCGCCGGAGGCCATTACCCCGTAAATTTCATGAATTCGTGCGATGAAGGCGTGTGCAATGCGCGAATTTTTCGGGTTACAACGGCGCGATCAACGACGGGTCGTCGTTGGCCGGTTTTCCAACCCGCCCGCTCACGGCCCAAGCCTCCGTCCTGTCCGCCGGCCTGGGCCGCAGCAGCGATTTCAGCGCCTCGACGTTGCGTTGCCCTGGGTCCATCCAGGCGTCGTAATCCCGCGGCGCGAGAATCACCGGCATCCGGTCATGGACGGGACGGACCACCGCATTGGCGTCCGTTACGATGATCGTGCAGGACTTCAGCTCGCGCCCGTCCGGGCGGTTCCAGACTTCCCAAAGCCCGGCAAAAGCGAAAACCCCAGCGTTTTTCACCCGAAGGTGGTAAGGCTGCTTGTGTCCGTTCTCGTGCCGCCATTCGTAGAATCCCGTCGCTGGAATCAAGCAGCGACGCCGACGGAAGGCCTCTCGAAACGCCGGTTTCTCCGCCACCGTCTCGGCCCGGGCGTTTATGGTCCGGCATCCAAATCTCTCGTCTTTTGCCCAATGCGGGATCAATCCCCAGTGCAGCCGTCCGCCCAGTCTGCCCTTTGCATCCAGGCGGATGGCCGGAACATCCTGGGATGGCGCGATGTTGTAACGCGGACGCCAGGTCAAGCGGTTCACCAAGCCGAAGAAATCGATCAATGCATTCGCGTCGAGGATCAGGTTATAGCGGCCACACATCGTTATCGTTATCGGGGTTCCCAGGGTTATCGCCGTTCACCCGAGCTTGTCGCAAATGCGTTGGTTTTGCGGCAAGCCCGCGCGGTACGGGGATATGTTGCCAGAAACGGCGACGGTAGTCGTTGTTGCTGTGAGAAAAGGAAAAATCGCACTTTTTCCTTTTCGCGTGTCGTAAAGTCCAGGACGGACTTTTGCGACACCCTCCACCCGAGAGAGTACAAGGTGACCGGCGTTACGCCAATCGCATCACACAGTCAGTCGGTTCCGTGATGCAATGAAAGCATCCGGACACTCCCGTTCGTGTTCGCGCAACGTGTCAATCCTGTTATCGGCACCCCCGGCGGCATGGCAACGGGAACGATCCGCGACCTACCTGCGTAAAAAACAAAAAAGCCCGCTATATCGTGATATAGCGGGCAAGGGAATTGACCGGGCGATGGCGAGGGGGAAAGCGCGCGCCCGGATCTTTCCGAGACTTCTCAGGATCCGGGCGATGACGAGGGTTCGAAACGCGGCCCGTCGCTATTCGATTGCGCGCGTCGCGGGCCGAACAATCGACGACGGATACGTTGCCGGGCGAGGCGCCGGGAAAGCGCGCGACCCGCACGAGCCACGCCACGGTCGATTGCTATATACAGATCGGGGTCAGTATCCTTGACGATCACGTCGGGAACCCCGAACAGCGCGATCTGGATATGGCAGCACTTGTCTTCGCCGCCACGCAGCCCATTGAAATCAGACAGCCACACCATCACTCTCCGCATGGATTCGTCACGGCCACCCAATACATGACCGAGTCGGCGCCGCACATGCTCACGGAGTGCATCGGTTATCGGGAAACCCAGTGTTTTGATATCGACCTGCATGTCTTTCTCCGTCTGTTTCGCTTTGTCGAATAGCAGACTAGACCACATCAACAAACAGGAATAGTCGTATATTTCCAACTGACAGATCGATTTTTTCGATCTATTACCTCCGCCGGCACGGCATCGGGCTTCTCCCGGCGCGGGTTCATAACGGCACCGGCGGCTCCCAGGCTTCGTCGGGTGCCAACCCCGGCACGGCACCACCGATCCCTTTCAGCGGCGCGCGGAAATCC
>JALULB010000233.1:2393-2917 GCA_027041035.1 Sedimenticola sp.
ACCAAGCGTTGCGCGTTGTTCATCGCTGGCAGCATGGCATGCAGGCCGGCGAGGCCTTCGTTGGCGAGCAGGCGGTCCTTCAACTCCCAGAATGAAAAATCCTGCTGACCGAGCGCGACCAGACGACGCTCGTCCAGAAACGGTGGCATCGCACCCAGCAGCGGCACGCTGGCGTCACCGGTATTTCTCGAGCTGGGATCGGCGGGCCATTCGGAGGCGATCTGCTTGTCGCTGATCTCGAACCAGGGGTCTTTCGGGCTGCCATCGATGCTGATCTGACAGCGTGTCTCCTCGCCGATGCCAAGCACCGCCAACCAATCCTGCTGGCG
Organism: Sedimenticola sp.; assembly: GCA_027041035.1. Lineage (GTDB taxonomy): Bacteria > Pseudomonadota > Gammaproteobacteria > Chromatiales > Chromatiaceae > JALSSX01. Next base: position 2,723 of record JALULB010000233.1, read on the forward strand.
CAGACCAGCGGCATGCAGATCCAGCGCCATGACGCGCTGGCGATGCGCGCGGGCCTCGTCGAGCAGTTGTTTCAGCAGTCGCCAGGCCTTGCGACGGCGGTCTTTTTCGTCACCCGGTTCGGCATCGTGGCGACGCACGTACTCGGCCAGGCTCTGGGTGATGCCTTTCTGCCAGCTCTTGGGTTTGAACAGGTC
>JALULB010000234.1:0-1263 GCA_027041035.1 Sedimenticola sp.
GGAGAGGTCACCCATGGCAAACTCGGTGGTTTTCGATCTTGACGAGTCTGCATGATTCGATGTCCGGTTTTGAGGCAAAAAACCGGACAGATAATTCAGCGCGTCAGCTATCGGAGAACCGACTGATGATGGCATACACCTGAGATCGGGATAGGTTATAACGGGCCTGCAGGTCTGCAATGGTAAATCCCATCATTCTGTCAGCCATAAGGCTGCGGTCACGGTCAGCCGTGCCTGCGGCGGGCACATAGATTTTATCTCCACCGCACCGGTTGCGTATTTCGCGCTCTACCATTCGTGCCAGGTCATCCGCCACACCTGGCATGACACACATTTTCTGCGCTGCGTAGTAAACCGATTCGTAGATCAGATCTCGGAATTCATCCGAGCCAGCCGTTGCCGCTCTCGACGCTGCCGTAGTCGTTGCCATAGGAGTCCTCGTAGGGTTGCTGGTTGTTGCTGGTTGTCTCGTTGCTTGCTGGCGCTGCAAACAGGTCGGCCTGCTGCAGTTCGCTATGGATCTTGTCCCATTTCTCCGGCGTGTTGAGATGCACTTTCAGCGCCCGTGCGGCGTGGAGCGCGTAGACCTCACAGTCCAGGCCCTCGTTGCGCCGGCCTGATTTGACCTGCCAGGCCTTCTTGCCGCGATATTTGCGCGACGGCGCCTTGACTTCGCTGGTGATCTGGTCGTAATAATCCGAGCGGACATCGCTGTAGAAATGCACGCGACCAGGCCCGGCGCCATCGAGCTGCAGGCGCGCGGTGAACAGGTCCTTGGCCTTGTGCGTTCCGATGATGTAGACGCGCAGACCGTATTTCGCCGCCTTGGTCGTCGATTTGTGGTCGATGCTGCTCCGCGGCAGGGAGAAGATTTCCCGCTCGACGCGACTGCTCGCGCCCTTGCCGGCCAACACCTTGACGCCCGGATATTTCTTCTTCATTTCGCGAACCCAGTGATAGACCGCATCGTTCGTCTGTCCGTCCGAGGCGTCGATGGTGACGCCAGACATCGGCACGGTGTAGCCCTGCTCGTGCTCGCGCGGAGTGAACACCATTTTTTCGAGCTCGTCCCACACCGGGTCGCTGGTGTCGGTCACCGCTTTGGATGCACTCAGCTCGCCCCAATATACGAGCCAGGATTCCTCGCCACGACCCCAGGCCCGGATAATCAGCGCCAGGCGGTCGTGCTGGACATCGATGCCAGCAGTGAGCAGCAGGCCTCCGGCCGGTACCACCAGCTCCTGGTAATCCGCGCCGCGCGCG
>JALULB010000234.1:1273-2913 GCA_027041035.1 Sedimenticola sp.
GGTGTTGACGAACGCAATCCAGTCCGTATCGTCACCCTGCCGCAGCTTGTACTGAGCCTCGAGATACCGGCGCACCAGCTTCTCCAGCCGAGATGCGCGGAAATTGGTATAGAGCTCGCTGACATAGCCGAATCCCGCAACACCGTTGAACGGCGCCGTGGCAATCCACCCGGCACCCTCCGCATTGAGCGAGTCCTGCACATTGCGGAATTTCTGCTCGTCGTCCCAGATCGACCCGCAGGACGGGCAGGTATAGACCGCTGTCTCTGGGCGTGCGCGCCCGTAGATCTCGTGCTCGATGTCCGCGTTGTCCAGCCAACTCACATTGTCCCAATCCAGCACATGGGATTCGCCGCAGTCGTGACAGCGAACGTAGTATTTGCGCTTGTCGCTCGCGTTGTAGGCGTCCTCGATCGCAGATAAATCCTTGACCGTCGGCGTCCCACCGTAGGCGATTTTTGACTCGTCGAAAGTTTTGGCGCGGTCCTCCAGCAGCTTGATCGTGTCGCCCTGTCCCTTGATGTTCGTGTTCGCGTCGTCCGGCTCCTCGATGAACACCACGGGGACAGATGTCGATTTAACGGAGCTTGGTGAATTCGAGCCGACCAGTTTCAAAAACCCGCCGGAGAATTTCTTGAATAGCTTCTTCATCCCAGCCTTGCGGACCGTATCCACATCGATCTTGCCGCGCATGCGCGGTGTGGCTCGTATAGCCGGAGCAAGTTTTTCCTCCACGAATTCATCGGCCGCCTGGGTCTTTGGGAACATGCCGATGATCCCGCACGGGTCGAGATCGATCCGACGCAGCAGGTAGTTGACGAGCACCCCGTCCGTCCACGCCGTCTGGCTCGCCTTCATGTTCACCACCTTCTCGACCTTCGGGTCATCAAGGGCATCCATGATCCCAATCACCCACGGTGTCACCATCGGGTCATATTTGCCAGGCTTAGCCGATGACTCAGGAGACAGGTATCGGTACTTCCTTGCCCACTCAACCGTGCTCAGATTCTCCGGCGGCCGCCATCTCGACCAGGCCGCGCGGATCATCTCCCGCGAGTTCCGGCGAGTGTTCAGCGAGCCGAACGAGCGTGGAATGGTGGATTCCGATGATGTCGGATAACTCGATATCGATGCCATGTTTCTTGTCCAATAATTTCTTCAACTCGCGTGCAGAGGCCATAAACTCGGCCCGCGCCGACGCGATGCCCTCGGCGATCACCATCTCGACCTCATCGCGTCGCAGGAACTGGCCAGACGCCTCGGCCAATTTCAGCTCCATCATGTCCGCCTGGAATTTCAGCAGCCGCGTTTTCTCCGCCCGCTCATCCGCCGGAGCATTCCGGCCGCTGGCCGACTCCCGCAGGCTCTCGCAATACCGCCGCACCGACTCACGCAGAACATACTGACCGTGGCCGGCCTTCACGATCACGCCATCCTCGGCATACTGCTGCACCCTCCGAGCACTGATACCAAGCAGATCCGCCAGACCATTCAGCCCGATCAGACAACTACCATCATCTCCGTATCCGATGCCACCATCCTCACGATCAACAGCCGCATCACCCATCAACAACACCCTCAAAACGAACCCATCCCAACTCCACCAAATATGCACAAACCACGCGAGCCTTTAGTCCGTA
>JALULB010000235.1 GCA_027041035.1 Sedimenticola sp.
CGGATGACGACGTAGCCGCCGTTGCCGAACAGCCAGGGCAGGTAGTCGTTGCCTTTCTCGTCGATGGTGACGCAGAAGGGTTGCAGGCCGAGACGGCGGGCTTCGATGATGGCCTGGCGGGTGTCTTCGATGCCGTAGCGGCCTTCGTACTGGTCCAGGTCGTTGGGTTTGCCATCGGTGAGTATCAGCAGCAGGCGACGGCCGGCGGGTTGGTTCTTCAGTTGCTCGCCGAGGTAGCGGATGCCGGCGCCGAGGCGGGTGTAATAGCCGGGTTTGATGGCGTGGATGCGGCCGCGCACCGCGCTGTTGTAGCTTTCGTCGAAGTCTTTCAACTGGTGGATGCGGATCGGGTCGCGCTTGCGCGATGAGAAGCCGTACAGGCCGAAGCGGTCGCCGGTGGCGTGCAGGCTTTCGGCGAACAGGTAGAGTGAATCGCGGATCACGTCGATGACCTGGTGGTGGTCGTCGACATAGGCGTCGGTGGATAGCGACAGGTCGGCAATCAGGCCGCAGGTCAGGTCGCGCGCGCCGCTGCGCAGTTCGCGGTAGAGGCCGTCGGCGCCGACGCCATGTCCGGCGGCGCGGTCGCTGGCATAGCGCAGGTAGGCGTCGATGTCGATCTCCTGGCCGTCGGGCTGGGCGCGATGCCAGGTACGCGCGGGGGCGAGCGCCTGGAACTGGTTGCGCAGGCGTTTTGCGGTGCGTGTCAGACGTTTCGGCAGCTCGCGTGGCGCGGCGTCGGCGGCCTGCATTTCGAGTACGCGGCAGCGGTCCGGTAGCAGTTGCTGGCGCTTCCAGTCCCATTCGGGCAGCAGGATGCCGTCGCTGAGGATCAGGTCGTCGGCGCTTTCGGGCGGCAGGTCCAGGTCGAATTTGAGCCGGATCGCGCTGGCCTTGCGTTCGCGCGCGACCGATAGCTTGTCCAGATCGCGCGCGACCTGCTCGGCGCGGTCGGCGTCTTCCTCGTCCTCGGTGCCGCGATCGACATTGACGAACTCGCCCATCGAGAAGATGTTCTCCATGCGCACGGTGATCAGGCCCTGCTCCTCTTCCGGCATCTTGACGCGCTCGGCCTGGCGCTTGGCGATGTCCTCGACCTGGCGTGATTCGCTGCCTTCCCGGCGTTCCTCGCCGTCGTCGTCGCTGGATGGCGGTGCGCGCAATGCTTGCGGTGGATCGGGATGCAGCCAGAGCGGTACCGGCCAGGGCGCGTGTCGCGTGGCGGGCAGGGTTTGGAGCGGGGCGTGCGGGTCTTGCAGTGCCGCGCGGATGCGGCTTTCGGCGAGGCGTTCATCGCCGCTCAGGCGTTTCGCTTCCGGGCGTTGTGCCAGATGGGCGGTGACCAGACGCTGGTAGCGGGTCTTCAGGCCGGGCCAGGTTGACAGCACCCGGCGGGTACGTTGCTGGTGATGAATCAGCCAGTCGTCGGCACGGTAGCTGTCCAGCGCCGCGAGCGCGGCCAACCAGAAGTAGAGGTCGCGGTTCAGGCCGGTGTCGTCGAAACAGGCGATTTCGACCGGCAGGCGCAACGCGTTGTCGTCGCGCCATGCCATCTCGATGCGCTCCCAGGCGCCGGCGATGCGTTGCAGCCAGTTGCGCCGGGTATCCAGGGCGGTGGCGTCGGCGCGTTCGACTTGCAGGCCGGCGTCGCCGCCCATGGCGCGGAAGAAGATGCTCAGGCCGTGTTGCACCTCGGCGAGCTTGACGCGTTTCTCCCGGTAACGCGTGTCGGCGAGACGGGTGACCAGGCGGTGCCAGAGCGCGCCGACGTGCTCTTCCATTGGGCTATCCCTGTTCGGCTTTGGTGGCGGGCGCGACCGGGCGCATCACCGGTGGCTCGGAGAACTGGCGGGCCTGCTCGTCGCTGACCCAACTGAGCAATGTGGGTTGCTCTTTGTGCTCTTGCACCTGGGTACAGGCGCTCAGGCACTGACCGCATTGGGTGCAGGCGAACATACCGCGCTTCATGCCGCGCGGCCGCAGGCGCATCGGGCAGGCGTTGTCGCAGGCGTTGTTGCAGTCCCGGCAGGCGCGCGCGCGGCGGGTATCGAAACCGACCGTCATGGCGTTCCGGTTGGCCATCCATGCGAGGCTCTGAAACAGGCCGACGGCGCAACCGAAACGGCAGAACAGATGACGGGCGAAACCGAATTCGATGCTCAGCAAAACGGTGCCGGCGCTCAGAAACACGAACTGGTTGCGCGTCAGGCTGGCGTTCAGCAGGTTGTGATAGATCTCGCTGGGCGGCAGCAGGTAGGTCAGCAGGGTCAAAGCCCACAGGAAGGCGAAGCCGACCACGGCCAGCCAGGTGATCGGCCAGAAGCGTCGGCTCGGCTGGCGGCGGCTGCCGTCCGGGCGCAGTTCCGGCAGGGTCTTCGGCTCCCAGATCGTTGGCTTGCCGCTGGCGCGCAGCATCAGGCTGTTGATGGTTTCGACCACCGAGAAATGCGGACACAGCCAGCCGCAGTACAGCCTGCCCCAGCGCCAGGCGGTATAGATCAGTCCGCCGGCGATCAGCGCCAGCGGGATGAAGCCGCGCAATATCAGGTTCAACGCGGCCTGTCCGGCGCCGACCTCGCCGGCGCTGAAGGCGTCTATGCCCAGCGTCCAGTCCTGACCGAAGAGGATAAAGTGGCCGAGATTCAGGTCGAGCCGCAGGATGTTAAATGGCGGCGCGAGGACGAACAACGCGAAGAACGCGCCACGCACCCAGTTGCGGCGGCGTTGCAACGAGGCGTAGTTCATTTCGGGCAGTTCTCCGGCAGGGGACGGCCGATCAGTGGGTAGCGCCAGCACTGGCCGGCCAGGGCGCGCACCAGGCCGATCATGCCGAACAGGATCAGGGTGGAATGCGCCATGGTGAAGTAGGTGATCGCCACCGCCCAGGTGTACGGGCCATCGTAGCCGCCGAGCAGGATGATCACGGCGTTCGCGACAATCAGCAGCGCGCCGGCCCACAGGCTGGCCGAAATCGTCTGCTGGATATGGCTGAAGGCCAGCGGTGGCGCGTCGCGATAGCGGCGATACATTACCAGCAGGGCAATGAAGGCGATGCCGGGGATAAGCAGCAGATTCGCCAGGTACAGGGATTCGGCGACGATCGCCAGGGTCGTGCCGGGGCGCTCGCCCGGTTCATTTGTCGAAGAGGGCATCGACGACCTCCATCAGTGCCGAAAGGGTTTCCGCGTCATCGGTCAGCGGTTCGATGATCGCCGCGCGGCAGGCCGCGTGCGCCGGATAGCCGCTGTTGATCAGCGTCGCGGCATACACCAGCAGACGCGTCGAGGCGGCTTCCTCCAGGTCGTGGTTCTTCAGGATGCGCAGTGACTCGGCCAGCCGCACCAGTTGCGCGGCCAGATCGGCATCGATACCGGCCTCCTCGCGCAGAATCGTCTCTTCCAGTTGCCTGTCGGGAAAATCGAAGGTCATGCCGATGAAGCGCTGCCGGGTGGACGGCTTCAGGCTCTTCAACAGGTTCTGGTAACCCGGATTGTAGGAGATCACCAGCATGAAGCCATCCGGCGCGCGCAGGGTTTCGCCGGTGCGTTCTATCGGCAGGATGCGTCGGTCGTCGGTCAGCGGGTGCAATACCACGGTGGTGTCCTTGCGCGCCTCGACCACCTCGTCCAGATAGCAGATCGCGCCCTCGCGCACCGCGCGGGTCAACGGTCCATCGCACCAGTAGGTGCCGTTGTCGCCGATCAGATGCCGACCGACCAGGTCGGCGGCGGTCAGGTCGTCGTGGCAGGACACGGTGTACAGCGGGCGCTCCAGGCGGGCCGCCATGTGCTGGATGAAACGCGTCTTGCCGCAGCCGGTCGGCCCCTTGATCAACAGTGGCAACTGGTTGTTCCAGGCGTGCTCGAACAGACGGATTTCATCGCCCTGCGGTTGGTAGAAGGGGATCTCGTTCGGTTTCGCTTGCAGCTTCGTCTTGGTGCTCATTGGCCCGCCTGCATGAACGCGAGGGTGATGAGGGATGCCGGCAACAGCAACCACAGCGTCACCACCCAGCGCCACGGGCCACGCACGCGGCGCAGGCCCATGAAGAAATCACCGATCAGGTGGCCCTTCAGCATCGCGATGCCGAGCACGGTCATCGACAGTGTCATCGCCGGCAGGCCGATCTGCGCGTTGAATTTACCCAGCGCCCAGGTGACCAGCGTCAGTGCCATCAACAGCAGATAGATGACCGTGCATGGGCGGATGAACGCCTTACCCTGTGCTGTTTGGGGTGTCATTGGCATCACGTTACCTCATCACATAAACGAGTGGAAACAGAATGATCCATACCAGATCGACCATGTGCCAGTAGCTCGCGCCGGTCTCGACGCCGGTATGTCGATCCGCGGTGTAAGCGCCCCGGCGCGCCTTCAGGGCGACGGCGGCCAGGATCACCATGCCCATGATGACGTGCATGAAATGGAAGAAGGTAAGGGAAATATAGAACATATAAAAGGTATTCGTACTCAGCGTCACGCCATGCGAGAAATGGTGTTGGTACTCCATCGACTTGACGACCAGAAACAGCGCACCCATCGCGATCGCCGCAAGCAGCCAGCGCGCGCAACCCCGCTGGCTGCCTTCGCGTATCGCCGCGACCGCGCGCACCACGAAGTAGCTGCTGGTGATCAGCGCGAGGGTATTGATCAGCGCATAGTTGGTATTCAGGGTCTGTTGATATTGATTGAACAGCTCGACATGCTTCGCGCGGGTAAAGGCGTAGGCGGCGAAGAACACCGCGAAAACGCTGAGTTCCGCGCAGATGAAGATCCAAATGGCCAGATCGCCGGGTGGCTGTTTGAGTTTGTCAGTCATGTTGTTATTGGAAAACCCGAGTTAAGAAAAGGAATTAGAGTGGGTAAATACGAAAAACCGCCGGCCTCCAGGAGCGGAGACTGACGGTAATCTCATTGCCCGGACGATCCCTGTCCGGAGGATCTGGCGCTTAGGCCGTTTCCGCGTCCACCTCGATCTTCTCGACCGCTTCCGGATCATCGGTACCGATAAAGAAGCTGACGACGTACAACACCAGGCCGATCAGGAAGACCACGCCGGCAATCTCACGCAGCCAGTAGAACAGCGAGATCTTGTCCTGTACGGTCATGAAGTCGATTGGCTGGTCGGAGTAACGTTGCAGATAGGTCTGCAGGATACCCGCGCCGGTCAGGAACAGCGTGATGAATACCATCGACACAGTCATCAACCAGAACGACCACATCTCCACGACCTGGGAGCGTGGGCTGTTGGCCGCCTTGCGTCCACGCATCATCGGCATCGCGTAGGAGACCATCGCCAGCACGATCATCACATAGGCGCCGTAGAACGCCATGTGGCCATGCGCGGCGGTGATCTGGGTGCCATGCGTGTAGTAGTTGACCGGAGACAGGGTATGCAGAAAGCCCCACACGCCCGCGCCGAGGAACGCCATGACCGCGGTTCCCAGGGCCCACAATACCGCTGCCTTGTTCGGGTGATTGCGGCGACGCCGATTCACCATGTTGAACGCGAAGATGGTCATCATGAAGAACGGGATAGGCTCCATCGCGGAGAAGATTGAACCCCACCACTGCCAGAAGTCCGGCGTGCCGATCCAATAGTAGTGGTGACCCGTGCCGATCAGGCCGGTGATCAGGGTCATCGCGATGATCACGTACAGCCATTTCTCGATGACCTCGCGATCCACCCCGGTGGTCTTGATCAGGATGAAGGCCAGAATCGCGCCAAGGATCAGCTCCCATACGCCTTCTACCCAAAGATGCACGACCCACCACCAGTAGTACTTGTCCAGCACCAGGTTCTCCGGGTTGTAGAACGCGAACAGGAAGAACACCGCCAGACCGGTCAGACCGATCAAGAGCACCAGCGTGACGACGGTCTTGCGGCCCTTCAGTATCGTTATGCCGATACTGAACAGGAAGGACAGCGCGACGACGACGATGCCGAGCTTGGTGATGGTCGGCTGTTCGAGGAACTCGCGGCCCATGGTCGGCAGCAGGTCGTCCATCGTCAGCTCGGCCAGCTTGGCATACGGAACCAGCAGATAGCCGGCCACGGTGGCCGCACCGGCGATCAGGAAGATCCAGAACATCAGCTTCGCCAGCCAGGGAGCGACGAGTTCGCGTTCCGCCTCTTCCGGCACCAGGTAGTAGGCCGAACCCATGAAGCCGAACAACAGCCACACGATCAGCAGGTTGGTGTGCACCATGCGCGCCACGTTGAAAGGAATCTCGGGGAACAGGAAGTCACCGACCACATACTGAAGACCCATGACCAGGCCAAACAGAATCTGGCCGACAAACAGTGCGATTGCCGCGATAAAGTACAGCTTCGCGACAGACTGTGATTTGTATTTCATTGGCTATTCTCCTCCTCAGCCCTTGATATTCGGTGGCCAGTTGTTGGCCGTCTTGATGCCCGAAGCGTATTTCAGGAACTGCGCGACTTGCTCAAGCTCTTCATCGCTGAGATTGAACTGCGGCATGCTGCGACGCCCTGGAACGCCGTCGACCGGCCGGCTCTTGATGAAGGCCTTGATCGCCTCGGTGCTGTTGCCAAAGCGTTTGTACACGTTGCCCAGTTCCGGCGCGAAGTAGGCACCCTCTCCAAGCAGTGTGTGACAGCCTATGCAGTCATGCGTTTCCCAGACGCGTTTGCCCTTGGCGACCGTTTCGGTCAGTGCCTCGTGATTGTCCCTGCTCGGGAAATCCTGATGGCTGGCAAAGGTCAGCGCAAGGAATAGTAAGAAGAAGAACACGCTGCCACCATAAAAGATGTTGCGTGCCATCGACTTGGTAAAGGTTTCCGACATGCTCGCCCCTCCGTATCTCGAATTAAAGTATATAGTTACGCCCAGCTTGGCGGTCTGGTGCGGAAATGCCCCAGATTGACCATTCTGCACTGGCGACGGCTATTATTCCATTACAGCAGAGGCTAAAATGCCTTGCTTTGATGATTGTCAATTAAAGCGACGGGAAATGACCCCTACCGAATCCGAAGGCGCCCATTCAGTCGATCTGATCGCCAGCTTGCGGGATGCGCCGCTGTTCTCCCGACTCGCGGACGAACAGCTTATGCGCATTGCGCGGCACGCGCGGAGAATCCACCTGGACGAAGGGCAGACCCTTTTCCAGCAGGGCGAGCCGGCGGCCAGCTTCTACTTGGTCTGCCGAGGGCGGGTGAAGCTGTTTCGCATGTCGCCGGACGGCAACGAGAAGATCATCGAGATCATCCGCGAGAAACGCGTGTTCGCCGAGGCGCTGATGTTCAACGACCAGGACCGCTACCCGGTCAGCGCGGCGGCGTTGTCCGCGTCCGAGCTGATCGCGATCAACTCGGCGGATTTTGCCACGATGCTGCATGAGTCGGTCGATATCTGCTTCATGCTGCTTGGCGATCTCAGCCAGCGCCTGCATGGTCTGATCCGCGAGATCGATGATCTCAGTCTGCGCACCGGCGCCAGCCGGGTGGCCTTCTACTTATATACCCACCTGCCGGAGAAACACGACAGCTTCCTGCTGGACTTGTCCAAGAGCGTCATCGCCGCGCGCCTGTCGATCAAGCCGGAAACCTTCTCGCGCATCGTCAGAAACCTCAGCGAGAAAGGCATCATCACCGTGCAGGGACGCAAGATCAGCGTGCACAAGCGCAAGGCATTGCGCGACATCGCCGGCTGACCGCGTTCCTCCCGGATCGTGGGTCGGAGCGGGATTCGGCAACTACGTTGCTTCAGCAAACCCAATATCACGGCAGCGGCGCAGCCGGACTGAAGTCCGGCCCTCAAAGTGTCGCTTGGTCAAAGTGTGGGGTGCCAAAAAACACCGGTATAAACAGTGCGTTATGGTTTGTGTGGCCCAACCCCATCATCTGGGCGGCTTGAATATCCAAACCCCGGTCCGCTCGCTAGACAATCCGGCGAACACGCCCAGATCCTCGATATAGACCCATTTCCCATAGACACGGTGATCCCCCACCTGCGGCCCGTTGCCGCGCCAGTCGCTCGACCGCCAGCGTGGCTTGTCTTCATCCGGGTCCAGGCGGTAGATCTTCGACACGCCATTCCAGCACACCAGATCGCCATCAGCCGCGATCGCCAAGGACTTGCCGTGATCGACATCGGCTTTGATTTCTCTCACCGGTCGGCCGTTACGGGCGTCGAAGGCCAGCAGCCTGTGTCGATGAATGGACCACACCAGATCGCGGCGGGGATCAAAGCGCATCGTGCCAACTCCCCAATCCGCCTGCCGGCTGAAAGCCCGAGGGCTTTGTGGCGAGGGGTCCAAGGGATCGTAGATCAGCGTGCGATGCCGCGAGCCAAAAACGATCCTGCCGTCGTTCAGCTCGGCGGTTACCGGGAAGCCGGTTTCGACACCGAACGCGCGTAGCTGCTCGTAGTCGAACACCCGCCGCCACGCGAGTGGCGCCAGTCCGTTTCGCTTTTCCGTGGTCGATGGGTTGAACTCATACCAGCCGGCCGAAGCCGGCGTCCTCTCGCCGAGCACCAGCGGACTGGCGCGGTAACGATCGTCGCGGTCCTCGAAACAGGCGCCGTTGGCGGCGCGCATCGCGTAATAGAACAAGGTGTCCGTGCGCCGGCTGAATTGCAAGCCGTCATACGTGTGCGCGCTGGCCGGCACCTTGCGCGTATCGGGCATCCAGCATAGGCGTCGCCATGGCTTGTCCGCGCGTTTGTGGTAATCCGCGCCGATGAACAGGTGGGTCAGCGCCGAAGGCTCGGTCAGGCGTCGCCAGCTACCCTTGTTCAGATCGAAACGGTAGACCTCGTTTCCACCGTAGTCCCGATGACCACCGCCGGTGAAATACAGCAGACGGCGCCGCGCGTCGAAAGCCGCGCTGTTCCAGGCGATCAGCACCGATCGGGGGCCGGTCTCCATCCTGATCTTCGCCGGCGGGGAGGATGGCCACACCGAGGAAATGGAAGGCTTCGATCCGGGCAGGCGGATCTCGCACCAACCGCTGGCCATGCCGCTCAGTTTCGTCACGCAATCGGGCAGATTCCGGCCTTGCGCGACCGTGGCCGCGAGGCTGCCGTTACAGGTCAGCCAGGCGGCCAGGGAAAGCAGGAGATAGCGGTACGGTTTCGACATGCGGCTAGTATGGCAGCCCAGCGGCGCTTTGTGGAGACATGCCGCTCGGAAAGTCGTCAGGATTTGTCGGGGCTACCCGCCGCCATATGCTCGGATACCCGGACAGATACCGGGG
>JALULB010000236.1 GCA_027041035.1 Sedimenticola sp.
AGGATATCCCGTTCCGACAGCAGCGCGGCGGCATCCGGCTGTGCCGAGGACGGCGTTCTGCTTGCCGCGCTGCTGTCGGAACGGGATATCCTCTCGCGGGATGCTGCCGGCATGCCGTCCGCAGACCTGGATCCGCGCCTGCGGCTGCTGCGTCGCAACGGCGCCGGTGGTGATCGCCGCGCCTGTCAACGGGTGATACGGGTCGCCGATCAGATCCGCCGCCTGCTCGGGAAATCGGCGCTGTCCGGCGGCCGGCACGAGGCGCTCGAATCGGACCTGGGTGGATTGCTCGCCCGTGCATTTCCGGATCGTATCGCGCGTCGCCATGCCGGCGGCCGCTATCGGCTGGTAAACGGTCGCATCGCCGCTCTCGACGACGCGGACCCCTTGATCGGCGAGGACTGCCTGGTGGTCGCGGAGTTGGATGGCGGCGAGCGGGAAGGGCGGATTCAACGCGCCGCCGGCATTCATCCGGACACCATTCGGCGGTTGTTTGCGTCTCGCATCGTCACGCGCACCGCATTGCACTGGCGGGACGTGGGGCAGCGCTTCGACGCGGTATGCGAAACGCGACTGGGTGAATTGGTGTTGTCCGAGACACCGGCAAGCGACTTCCCCGCGCAAGCCGTCCGTGACCCCTGGCTGGCGCGGATTCGGCGACACGGTCTCTCCTGGTTGCGCTTCGACGAAGCTCTGGAGCAATGGCTGGCGCGGGTCAACAGCCTGCACCATTGGTTACCGGAGTCGAATTGGCCGTTGCTGGATGAAAGCACGTTGCTGGCGCGTCTCGATGAATGGCTGGCGCCATGGCTGGAGGGTGTGCGTACGCTGAAGTCCCTGCGCGGGCTGGATTTTTCCAGCCTGTTGAAGTCGCTATTGGACTGGGATCGACAGCAGCAACTGGAGCGTCTCGCGCCGGGCATGCTGCGAGTGCCGAGCGGTTCACGCAAGCGCCTGACGTATGCGGGCGACGGCTCGCCGCCGGTGCTGCGGGTCAGGTTGCAGGAGATGTTTGGACTGGAGCGAACGCCAACGGTGTGCGATGGACGGGTCGCGGTGATGATTCATCTGTTATCGCCGGCGCAGCGGCCGGTACAGCTCACCCGGGATATCGCCGGCTTCTGGGAGCATACCTATGCCGAGGTGCGCAAGGATCTGCGGGGGCGCTACCCGAAGCACTACTGGCCGGAGGATCCGCGCGCCGCGACCCCGACCGCGCGTGTCAAGCCCCGTTGAAGTCGAAGGTGATGGTGTCGCTGGGATCCTGCAGAAAATAGCCCTGGATGTAGTTCACGCCGATGGTCCACAGCACCGCCAGGCTGTTGGCATCCTCGACCGCGGTCGCGATGGTCTTGATGTCGAAGGACTGGGCGAGTTCGTTGGCCGCGCCGAGTTCCTCCTGCTTTTCCTGATTGTCGGCCAGATTGTCCATGAAATCCGGCGCCAGTTTGACGAAATCGAACTTGATGTGCTTCAGCAGGCCACGTGATTGCGGCGTGCGGCCGAACCGATCCAGCGCCACCTGGCAGCGAATCTTGCGCAAGCCCTCGATCAGCTGTTTCGATGCCTGGATATTGGTGCGCACGTCGGCTTCCTTCAACTGGAAGACGATCCAGGCGCCTTTCGCCTGGCAGTCGCGCAAGCAGTCACACACCCACAGCAGGAACTCCTGGTCCTGAATCCCCTGCGAGGAAACATTCAGGAAGAAGTTGATCTTGCGGCCTTCCTTGCGCTGCCGGGCGAGTTCCTCGATGGCGTTCTTTATCACCCAGCGATCGATCTGACTCATCAGGTCGGCGTTTTCCGCGGGCTTCAGGAACTCGTCCGGCATGATGGTCTTGCCGTTCTCGCCGGGGAGACGCAGCATGACCGCATAGTTTTCCCGGGTGTCGCCCTGGAGGCTGACGATGGGTTGATAGACCAGGCTGAATCCATCGTTCTCCAATGCCTGACGAGTCAGCGCGAGCACGTTGCCGGCTTCGACACCGGGTTCCTCTTCGTCGAGGCATTCCTCGTCGATCAGGCTGTTATTGTATACGCAGACGCGATTGCCTCCCATCGAACTGGCGGATTCGCAGGCGCGAAAGGCGAGACCGATGTACTCGTGACCGGCGGTGCGCGCGTAGTCGCCGCAGGCAACGATGCCGATGCTGCATGTCGGAGCGACAAAACGCTTGGTGTTTTCGAAGATATGTTCCTCGACGGCTTGTCTGATCTCTTCGCCAAGGGATTCGGCGTTGCCGAGTTCGCTGCCCTTGATCAGGATGCCGAACGAGGAATCGCTGACGTGCGCGCAGATCGCGCTGTCGGGCACCAGCGAGCGGATGATGCCCGAAACATCGAGGACGACGGAGTCCGCCGCCTTGATGCCGGAGATATGGTAGACCTCCTGAACATTGTCCAGGCTGACGATCATCAGATGGGCGTGCTCGCGGTCGCCAGCGCTCAGGCGCTCGTCGCATTCCTGCACGAAGGTGTCGCGGTTCAGCAGGCCGGTATGCAGATCCAGGCGTTGCAGCTCGCGGAGTTTTTCCTCCAACTCGTTGGTATTTCCCTGATCGCGGATGGTGATCTGGGTACAGGGCTCGCCATCCATATGCGCCGGCGAGAACTCCATGCGCGCCTGGAAGGACTTGCCGTTCGTGTTTCGGCATTGGGTATCCAGCGGCGTCTCGTCGGCCAGACTCGGCAGGCGGCGCATGAATTTCTTCACCTTTGGCAGCTCATCCGGTTCGATCAGGTCGAGCAGCGGCACGTCGGCCAGCTCTTCCTCGTCGATATAGCCGAACAGTTGAAGATAGACCGGATTGGCGCGGATATGCATGCCGTCATGCACGTAGGCGATGGCATCGTGCGAGCATTCCATCAGTGTCGTGCAGCGCAGCTCTGTCGCCGCCAGTTCGTTCCGCGCTTCTTCGAGCTGGCGGCGTATCATGAGGTTATGGTATTCGCGCCTTACCACATGTTGCAGATGCAGCTTGTTGTCCGGGTTGACGATATCGGCCACGCCCTGGCCGATGATCTCGACGACGGGGTTTGCCCGGTCGTCGAGCTCGCTGAGGTAGATCAGAATCGCGTCGCTGTCGGATTGGCGCAGCGCGCCGATGGTGGCGTGAATATCGCTGTGATCCGGATCGCCGACCGCCAGTATCAGGTCGCAGCAGTTGGCGGAGAGGGTATCGGTGAGTTGTTCCAGATCCTGTATCTGGCGGGGATGCACGGCGATGCCGGCGTTTCGCAGCATGCTGGCCAGCTCGTTGACCATGCTCAGGGAGGGGGCGATGACGAGCAATTCGATTGCCTGGTGTTCCGCTGCCAGCTTGCCGCTGATGTCTTCCATTCTTGCCGCCA
Organism: Sedimenticola sp.; assembly: GCA_027041035.1. Lineage (GTDB taxonomy): Bacteria > Pseudomonadota > Gammaproteobacteria > Chromatiales > Chromatiaceae > JALSSX01. The sequence continues at coordinate 3,352 of JALULB010000236.1, forward strand.
TAGTCGTTTCTCAGCCTGGGTCGGATAAGCCCTGTTGTCTTGGATGGTGATGCTTTACCGGGAGGCTGCCGGTTAGGGGTAATCTACCGCATCGTTACGATTCCCTAGATCCGCCAGCCTCCCAAGTGATATTATTCAGTGAGTAGGCGCTAGTTTGTTCCAGCGCGCCACGCCGCGTCAAATAGGATGGTGATCAAACCCGCTTATGCTGTCAATAGCGTTTTTACCGCGTGCCGACGGGTGGTCGTGTTTTACATATTCTGTAACATCCTTATAACAAAGCCCAGACCCCGGCGTCGTTGCCGTCATCGCTGTCACCGGTTGCCTGGCCTTCGTCGAGACTCCCGGGTTCCTTGTCGTCGCGGTCGATACGCTGGTAGCCATAACGGTTGAATGCCGGCGTGGATTCCATGAACTGGGTGAGTTTCAGGGTGAACCGGTCGTCGCCGGCATGCACTTCCAGGATACGCGATTCGATCTCGAAATTGGGCGGTAGCAGCACGCTGCTGTCCTGGGAGGCCGAGGTGATCTCCGGCAGCAGCAGGCCGCTGACCGCGCCACCGCTGGCGTTGATGCTGCGTGGCGACAGGCGGGCGGCGGTACATACCGGGGCGATGATCTCGATGCCGACATGCAGGCTTTCGCCGGGATGGTTGGTCAGCCAGCGCACCACGGCCACGCTGTAGCTCTGCTTCTTCGTCGGCGATTGGATGCCCAGCAACTCGCCGACCTTTATCCGGGGAGCCTTGTCTGCGGGCCACACCAGACAATAACCGCTGGCGCTTTCGTTCGCGGACTGGCAGGCGAAGAGTGGCGAATCACCCGCTTTGTGGTCGCTGCCGTAACCCGAGGTGCTGGGTTCGCTGTCCGGTTGTTGGGTGCTGAAACTTTCCGGGAAAAGCTCTTCGCCGAGTGGGTTGCGTGAATCGAGATCCGTCAGACCGGAGAGCGGAGGATGGCGTGTCGTCATGACGCTGCTGTAATCGCTCTCGACCGAGTTTTCGTCACTGGCCGTCAGCATCCGATAGAGGGTGTTGAGCCCCTTTACCAGGTTCAACTCGAAATGCAGTTTGGTACGCACGAAGTTGCGTTCCGAGTTGCGCAGGATGCCGATGATCTGCCGGTAGAGCTGAAGCTGAAAGCGGTTGCTTTTACGTTGCCCTGGCTGGATCGCGGCAAAGCGCTTGCGCAGATGCTGAACGAAACCGCCGCATTCGAATACCAGGTGATGGCGTGGGACCAGTGCGTCGAAAGCCTCGATGGCGGCGGGAGGCGCGTCACTCAGCAGATCGACCGCGTAACGTATCGTCGTGCCGGTGGCCGTGGGTGGCGGTACCTCGTGGTCCAGCGTGATGTGCTCGGACCACTCGGGAAGCAGGCGTATCACGGCCTGCAACTGTGCGTTGGTGAGCTGATGTGGTGCGCATACGGAAAGCGCGCAGACCTGCGTGTAGAGATCCTCCAGCGTCGATTCCGTCGACTCGGCGCCGTTTTCCATGCGCACGGGTATGCCGCAGACGTTGTTCTGCCAGGCGTAGGCGTAGAGCTTGTGAAGCTCTTGCCAGCTACCCTCGGGCGACGCCTCGTAGTGCTGCGCGGATTGGCGATGCACCATGCCGAGATAGCACACCGCGCGATGCAGGGAGACGATCAACAGATTGTTGTCGAACTGGCGCTGCCGGTTGACCAACTGGCTGACGATGATCTTGTAGCTCAGGGTCAGTTCGAGGTAGAGCTCGCGGCACAGAATGGCGATCTTGCGATTCTTGCGAGAGAGCGGCAAGGCACTGTCGATATAGTATTTTTCCAGGTTCGCGACGATATAACCGACCTCGGGCAGGAAGAGTTCGGCGATCCGCAGGCGCGTCTTCGGCGGCATCTCTATGCGGTTGAAATCGATGATGGCGTTGAATATCCGGCGTGAAACCTCGCCGAGGTTGGCGCGCGGCAGGCGTTCCAGCCAGCGGGAACACTTCTTGGCGTCGTTGAGCACGGTTTCGCGGGGCGCGCGCGACTGCTCTGGCAGGTTGAGATCGAGCACCGGCCGTTGATCGTTCTTGTCTGTTTTTCCGCCCTTTAGTCTTATCGGTATCATCTGGGTCGTCTGTTCGCCAGGACTCGGTAGTGGTTTGCCCGGCACTCGTGCTGAAAAGTGCGTCTTTGCTGAGTTCAAAGATATCGTGGTCGAGAACTTCCCGATGCTCAGATGCTCAACTGAAATTAGGAATGGGAAGCGTGACTGGCTGCTCTCCGTCGACTAGTGGCGGAACCAGTGAGTATTAATGTCAAGGAACTATAAAAATCCTTCAGCGTATATTACCCCAAATCTATAAGCGGCGCCCACTTTATCCCCCTGCCCGCGGTTCGCCGGAATCCGGTATTCGATCGCTGCTGGCAACGCATCAGAACAGCGGCGATTTCGCCGCTTCACCACTGATTTCGCTTACCAGGCGCGGGACCAGGTAACCGGGCAGCAGGGCGCGAAGCCGACGATGGATGTCGCCAGCCGTTGCTTCGGCAACCGCGAAATGCGCGGTACCACTGGCCTTGTCGAGCATGTGCAGGTAGTACGGCAGGATGCCGGCATCGAACAGGCGGTGGCTGAGTTCGGCGAGGATCTCGGCGTCGTCGTTGATCCCGCGAAGCAGCACGCTCTGATTCAGCAGCGCATCGCAACACGCGCGGAAGTCGCGCAGCGCATCGGTCACGTCCCCGGCCAGTTCGCGCGGATGATTGGCGTGTACGACGAGTACGGTCTTCAGCCGGCTACGCCAGAGCAGCCCGGAGAGGGCGGTATCGAGCCGATCCGGCAAGACGATCGGCAGGCGGCTGTGGATGCGCAGAGTGCGCAGATGCGGGATGGTTTCCAGCATCTCGACCAGTTCGGTCAGACGCGCATTGGAGAGCGTCAATGGATCACCGCCACTGAGGATGATCTCATGGATCCCGGCATGCGCCGTCAGGTAGGCGCGGATGGCCTCCAGATCCGCGTGTTGATCGGCATACGGGAAATTGCGCCGAAAACAGTAGCGGCAATGGATCGCGCAGGCGCCGGTCATCACCAGCAGGGCGCGACCATGATACTTGTGGATGATGCCGGGTTGCGGGCTGGCGGCCAGGTCACCCACCGGGTCGGCGCTGAATCCCGCCGCCCGCGTCGCTTCCGCGCCGTCGGGGAGGATCTGTTTCAGCAGCGGATCGTCGGGGTTTCCCTTGGCGATGCGATCCAGGTAGCTCAGCGGCGCCTTCAGGCGGAACAGGCGGCTGGCCTCCCGCATGCCCGGCAACCGGTTCCGGGGAATGCGGACATAGTCGGCGAGTGCGTCCGGATCGCTGATGGCGTCGCGCAACTGCTTCGTCCAGTCGTCGCGCTGCACGATCCGGCGGCTTCGGGTTATCATTGGCGTTTTTTCCAGATGGTAGTCGAGATATGGCCAGCTATAGTACCAATGAGTTTCGCGGCGGACTCAAGATAATGTTGGACGGTGATCCGTGCAGCATCATCGAGAACGAATTCGTCAAGCCCGGCAAGGGACAGGCGTTCAACCGCGTGAAGATCCGCAACCTGCGTACCGGTCGGGTGCTGGAGAAGACCTTTCGTTCCGGCGAATCTGTCGAGGCGGCGGATGTCATGGAGACCCAGCTGCAATATCTCTACGCCGACGGCGAGTATTGGCACTTCATGGATCCCGATACCTTCGAACAGGTCGCCGCGGACGAGAAGGCCGTTGGTGACGCGGTGAAATGGATCAAGGAACAGGACGTATGCACCGTCACGTTGTGGGACGGCGTGCCGATCATCGTCGAGCCGCCGAATTTTGTCATACTGACGATCACCGAGACCGACCCCGGTCTGAAGGGCGACACCTCCGGCGGTGGCGGCAAGCCGGCGACACTCGAGACCGGCGCGGTGGTGCGAGTGCCGCTGTTCGTCCAGAGCGGTGACGTGATCAAGGTCGACGCGCGCTCCGGTGAGTATGTCTCGCGCGCCAAGGATGACTGACTGGCGGCCCGCCGCGACCCCCGAGGTACTGCAACGACGCGCCCGGATGTTGGCCGACATTCGGGCTTTTTTTGCCGCGCGGCACGTCCTGGAGGTACACACGCCGGTGCTGTCCGCGCGGGGCAACCCCGATGCGGCGATCGACAGTCTGCACTGCGAGGTACGGGTCCCCGGTGTCGCGGCGGAAGCCCGATATTACCTGCATACCTCGCCGGAATTCGCGATGAAGCGGCTGCTCGCGGCCGGCAGCGGCGATATCTATCAGATCTGCCCGGTATTCCGCGATGGCGAGGCCGGACGTTACCACAGTCCGGAGTTCACCCTGCTGGAATGGTACCGGCTGGGCTTCGACTACCAGCGGCTGATGGACGAGGTTGCCGCGTTGCTGCGGCGCTTGCTCGGCGCCCAGCTGCCCGAGCGGCGGCTGGCCTACCGCGACGCCTTCCTTGAGTACCTGGGCGTGGACCCCGCGCGCCTCGATGTCGCGGCGCTGCGCCGCTTGGCATCTGATCGGGGCCTGGATGTCAGTGGACTGGAACTGGATCGAGATGCCTGGCTGAACCTGCTGATGAGCCATTGCATCGAACCGGGTTTCCCGCGCGAAACCCTGGTGTTCGTCCACGACTGGCCCGCGTCGCAGGCCTCGCTGGCGCGCCTGTCCGCCGACGGCAGCGCGGAGCGTTTCGAGCTGTACCTGAACGGCGTCGAGCTGGCGAACGGCTTCAGCGAGTTGCGCGATGTCGACGAACAACGCCGTCGTTTCGAGCAGGACAACCAGCGGCGGCGCGCCAGCGGGCAGCCGGTGATACCCCTGGACGAGGCCTTTCTCGCGGCGCTGGAAGCGGGCCTGCCGGAATGCGCCGGTGTCGCGGTCGGCGTGGATCGCCTGCTGATGCTGGCGACCCACGGTGAACACCTCCACGATGTCCTGAGTTTCCCGATCGCCTGACCACCCCCCACGATCCGCTCGGCGCTGCGGGCGATCCCCGTCCCGCTGCAAGCATTTCCCGCGCCACGCGGTCATCCCTGTGGAGCGGGCATTCCCGTCCGTCATCCTTTTGCCAAGAGACTTTCGAGGAGATCAAATGAAACATTCCATCGTACTCAGCGCGGCGATCGGCGCGCTTCTGACCACGGGTGTTGCCGGCACCGCGCTCGCCGCGAAACCCGGTTTCGAGAAATGCACGGGCATCGTCAAGGCCGGGCAGAACGATTGTGGAACCTCCGGTCATGCCTGCGCCGGGCAGGCGAGCAAGGACAGCGCGCCGGATGAATGGATCTACGTGCCCATCGGTACCTGCGAGAAGATCGTCGGTGGCAAGGTCAAGCAGCCGAAGAAGTAACATCCTGCCGCTCGGCGCCCGGACGGGCGCCGAGCGGTCGTTGCCCTCTGAGTACCAAGGAGTTCCGATGTCCGTATTACAGACTCTCGCCAAGCCCTATGGGCTCTTCACCCGGCTGCTGGACGGGTTGGCGCCGCTGTTCGATCTGGCGGTGCGCCTGTGGGTGGCCTGGGCCTTCATCAAGTCCGGCCTGACCAAGATCCAGAGCTGGGAGACGACCAAGATGCTCTTCGAGTACGAATACAACGTGCCGCTGTTGTCGCCGGAGCACGCGGCGCTGCTCGGTACCCTTGCGGAGTTGAGCCTGCCGCTGCTGGTGGCGGTCGGCCTGCTCGGCCGCGCGTCGGCATTGGGGTTGTTCGTCTTCAATGCCGTCGCGGTGTATGCCTATTCCAGCTTCCTGTTCAGCGGTGAGGGCGCCGCCGGCTTGCAACAGCATATTCTGTGGGGAACGATGCTGTTG
>JALULB010000237.1 GCA_027041035.1 Sedimenticola sp.
GCCGGGCATGCCATTGCCGCCGGCGCCGCCGCAAGGCTGGATGCCGCCGGGTCCATGGCGTGGTCGGCGCTGATTCGAGTGTTTGAGCCGGCCCCCGATTCACGCGATGAAACTGCCTCGCCTCCTCCGCCGGCGTAACCGCACGCTGGCGCGAACCGGTGATCCCCCGGGTTTGCAGGGGAGTTTGCCCGCCAAGTCGCGAGCGTCGATGCGGCACCGCCTGTTGACGCCCGTCGTCTGGGCCTTGGGCCTGTCCCTGGTGTTCTTTCTCGGTGGCTATTTCGGTCGCAGTCTGTACGTCAGCATCCTCGCGCGTATCGAGCTGCATCAGGCGGTTCATCCGGACGCGTCGGTCGTCGGCCTGGCGGCCACGCGGAAGGTAGAGCCGCGCATCGCGTTGTTGAGCGTCACCATCGACGGCCAGTCGCGCCGGGTCGCGGTCGACGAGACGGCGTTGAGCGATTTCGTCAGGGATAACCTGGAAACCTTGGAGCGCCGCCGGCAAGCGGCTCACCAGCGCGCCGATCAGGCGCTGAGTGGTGTCGTGACGCCGGTTTTCGACGACATGCGGGAACGTATCGAGCGTTATGCCGACTGGTATTTCGGCTGGGCGACGACCTATCGCATCATGGGCGTTGCGGCGCAGAGCGCGGCGGCCTATATGGCGAAGCCGGTCAGCGCCCTGAGCTTGCGCGAGGCGGTCGAGGTCGAGGTGCGAAAATACATCGCCGCGCATTACGCTTCCCTGGTGTTGCGTCCAGAGATCAATGACGCGCGCTTGCAGCGGGCTTTCGAGCAGGTCGCCAGCGAGCTGCATGCCGATTTTCGCCACAGCCTGGAGCAGGTCGACAGGGGGTTCCAGGCCTTTGCACGGCGTCAGACGCGGGTGCTGGAACCGCCACCTCGGGGTACGATGCATCTCGACTGGAGCGGCCAGTTCAGCAAGATCGCCGCGCTTGGTAGCTACGAAAAAGGGGATGCCGGCGCGGCGGTCGGTGCCGTGTTGGTCGGTTCGGGCGCGGTGCTTGGCGCCAAGGTGGGCGCGCAGGCCCTGGCGGCCGGCGGCAAGGGGTTGCTTGCCAAGCTGGCGGCGCCCTTCGTGAGCAAGGGTGTCAGCGCGGCGGCCGCCGCGGGCGCGGGTGGCGCGGCCGGCGCGATCGGTGGCCCCCTGGGCGCGGCGTTGGGTGTCGGCATAGGTCTCGCGATCGACGCGGCGGTGAATGAAGGCGTCGAACTGGTTCAGCGCGATGCCTTTGTCAGCGATACCCAGGATGCGTTGCAGGCCACCCAGGATGCCTGGGTCGGCAGCATGCGTACCGCCCTGCACCAGGCCGTGGATGTCTGGTACGAGGATGGCGAACAGTTGCTCGCCGTCTATGACGACGCCGCTTCGACGGACTGAACCGCCGTCCGCTTCGCTCAGCCGTAGAACATATCCCGGTACATCCCCTCTCCCCAGGCAAGCCCCGCCTGGCCGATGCGCGCGCTCCATTTCTCCACCATGTGCGTGCGGTCGAAGGCGAAGGTCTTCTGGCGTTTGTCGTAGCGGTAGAAGGCGATGATGCTCATCGCCTCCAGCGGGTCGATATGCACCCCGGAGAAGCACATCGTCTGCGGGCTGCGCCACGGGATCGCGCGGCCATCGGCATGCGCGACGATGACCTCGGCGACGTACTTGGCCTCGGAATTCGCGGTATTGCCGCTCTTCGAGAACGGCTGGGAGCGCGCATCCCCACAGATATACACGTGTTCATCGCCAAGCAGATGGTATTTGAACGGATCGATGCGTGCCTCCTTCTGCGGTGTATTCATATCCGCCAGCTCCAGGCGCTCCAACAGGCGCGAGGCGCGCACCGGCGGATAGATCGCGGCGTCGTCGAAACCGTAGTCGTCGAAATCGGTGCTGAGTTCGCGTTTGCGTGGATCGATGGCGGAGATGCCGACACTCGTCTCGTATTGGATGATATCGGGATAGAAGGTCTTGAATGCATTCAGAAAACCGTCACGCTTGATGCGTACATCCGGGTTCATGTCCAGCAGCAGAACCCGGCCCTTGATGCCGCGCTTGCGGAAGATCGCGGCGGCCATGCAGGCGCGCTCATAGGGTGCGGCCATGCAACGGTAGTTACCGGCGGGCACGGTCAGCAGGAAGGTGCCGCCCTTGAATCCCTGGAGCTTGTTCTTGATCGTCAGTAGCTCGGAGGCGCCGGTAAAACCGGCTGGATAATCGGTGCGCAAGGCGTATTCATCCGCCGGGTCGTCGACCCCGAGACGGGCGTAATCGTAGTCGATTCCGGGCGCCAGCACCAGATAATCATAGTGGATATAGCCCTGCTCGGTATGGAGCCTGCGCGCGCCACGATCCAGGTCGATGACCGTGGCGTTGAAGAACAGGTAGTCGTTGTTGCGTGCCGCATCCAGGTAGCTGTGCGCGAGGAATTCCAGCGGGATCTGCTGTGCCATCCACAGGTTGCTCAGCGGGCAGGAGACAAACAACGCGTGACGGTCTATCAGCACCACGTCGAACTTTGGCTGAAAGCGTTTCAGATACTTCGCCAGCGTCAGGCCGGCCCAGCCCCCGCCGACCACGACGACACGCGGTCCGCTGGCGCGTGGCAGTGGTGCCTGCCGCGATGACAGGCCGGCGATGAAGGGTGTTGCCGGCGATGTGTCCGGGCCTGCTGGCGCGCCGGCGGCGGATGCCGTTGCGCCAAGCAGCGACGCAGCGCTGAATTGTAGAAAGCGGCGGCGATTGATTTTGTCGGTCATGATGACTGCCTGTTCGGGTCGGTTCAGCGAAAATCCGGGTTGCGCCAGTCGATGCTGGGGGCGAGATCCTGCTTCGCGACCGGCAGTCGAGAAACGTAGTTCAGCACATAGCGCAGTTGGGTGTCGTCGAGGGTTTTCACGACGGCCTCCATGGCCGGGTCGACGCGGCGCAGAATGCGCTTTACCAGGTCGATCTGGCGCACCATGTAGCTGTAGTGCTGTCCTTGCAGGCGCGGGTAGTAGTGGCTGTTGTTGCCAAGGCCCTCTGGCCCGTGGCAGGCGGCGCAATGTGACGCGTAGATGCGCTGGCCGGTGGTATATTCCTCGCTGCCTTCCGCCCACGGGCCAAGGTCGTGTTCGGGCGTCATCGGCAAGGTGGCGATATACGCGACGACGTCCGCCAACGACTGGTAACCTCCGATGGTGCGTTCCTGCACGAAGGGGTACATCAGCGGGTTGTCGCGCTTGCCATCGCGGATATTCAACAGCTGTCGAATCAGGACGTTACGGTGCTGGCCGGCAAGCTGCGGGTAGGTGCCGTCCGCGTTGCCCCAGCCCTCGGGCAGGTGACAGGTCGCGCAGATGGCATAGACTTGTCGACCGTTGTCCAGGTCCGGTTCGAATTCCAGCGTGATCGAGATGGGTTCGGCCCATGTGGCGCGCATCGTCATGCAGGCGCCGATGGCGGCGGCGATCAGGACGCGGGTCAGGGTCGACGGCTTGCTTATTATTCCGTGCATGCATCCTCCGGCGGCGCTGATTCAGTCGTGCGCGATCGTCTTGTCGGTAAACAGGTAGTCCTTCAGCTCCTTGTCGAAAGCGGGGTCGCGGCGTCGGATCCATTCCAGCACCATTGCCGCGTGTTCTTTCTCCTCGTCGCGGTTGTGCGCCAGGATCGCGCGCAGTTCGGTGTCCTGGCAGGCATCTACGCGCTGGTTGTACCAGTCCACCGCTTCCAGCTCCTCCATCAGCGAGGTGATGGCGCGATGCATGTCACGGGTTTCGGCGGACAGTTCGTCTATCGGTTCATGGTAGCCTTCGTTTGACATGGTGTATCCTCGGTTGGGCGCCGTCCCTGGCGATTGGTTTCGGCGCGTCGCTCAGCTGTACAGCTTAGGCGCGCCAAGTTTTTCGTGGATCATATTGACGGTTTCCGGTTTTACGCCCAGACCCTGGGCCAGCTTGTGCAGGTATTGCGCTTCCGGGTTGCTGTCCAGGTCGATGGCCATCAGCGAGACGGTATATACCTGCTCTTCCATGCCGCGCGGAACGTCGCGCACGAAAGCATCGACATCCAGCGGCTCGGCCAACTCGCGCTGCACGAAGTCGATCTCGTCCTGGGTCACGTCGCCCAGTTTCTCGACAATGTTCTGTTGCTCCTTCTGGTCCACCTGACCGTCCGCCTTGGCGGCGTTGATCATCGCGCGGATCAGCAGCATGGCCTGATCGTTGGCCTGTTGAGGTTCGATATTGTCGAAGCTCGCGGGTGTCGGGGCGGCCTGAGCGTTGCCGCCGAACTGTTTCATCGCCATGCCGAGCAGATCGCCCAGGCCACCGCCACCGCCGGCGCTGCCGCCCTGACCGCCACCGCCGCCGCCGCCGAGCAGGCCACCGAGCAGATCACCGATGCCGCCACCGCCTTGCATCTGGCGACCGGCGCCGCCGCCCAGCATGTCGCCCAAGCCACCCAGGCCACCGCCGGAGGACTGGCCGCCACCCATTACCGCGCCCAGCACGGAGCCGAGGATGCTGGAACCGGAACCGCGGGAAAGCGCGCCGCTGCTAAGCAGGCTGCCAAGGATTTTCATTGCGTCTATCGCCATGTGTCATGTCTCCAATCAATATGTTAATACTAGCCGGGTGTCCAAGGCTTTCCGGGCGACTCGTCCGCTTGGGTGAAAATGTATCCGTCGTGAATCGCCCGAGCCTTCCAGTACCCCCAAGTCAGGATCTCTCCTGGATAGAGACCGTACTATAGTGCGCCACAGGATGCATCTGTGGATTTGCTGATGTAACTACTCAGCTAACTACTGAAATGCGCCAGCTCTGCGTTCAAAAATGGTCATTTACACGTGTAAAATCACATTTTTTGCCTTGATCTGACGCATTTCAGCGGCGATCTGAGCAGTTACATGCTGATTAAGCCCGGAAAGTTCATGAACTCTGCGCGCCCTCGCTTGCCTTTTGATGCTCCAAGAAATTTTCTTCAGTTACCCGTCATCGCGGATATGCGGCGCCTCCAATAAATTCCTTGTGAAATCAATAGGCTGTGTGATTGTCGTGCGAATGCACGAGGTTTCGGGGATGGTCATCGCCGTCCAAGCGCTGGATTCCAGCATGCGTGCCCCTTCATCCTTGGCGAGGTGGCCAAAGTCGGCAGGGTGTGTGCAATAATGCCGAGGTCCGCATGGCGGGGGCCAATCGTCTCGGCCTTCCTGGGTTTCGCGGGCGAAACGGCGTGAGGTGATGTGGTTTTGCGGGGATTCCATACGTGAAGCTTGAGGTCTGGCAGCGGCACGCGCTGAGCAATCAGCTGCAAACCGTGCTGCTTCTTGCCGTCATGGGCGGCTTTCTGGTCCTGCTCGGTTGGTTGCTGTGGGGCAGGGAGGGAATCAGCTGGCTGTTGTTCAGCGGTTTTCTGCTGATGATGCTGAATCCGGTCGCGACCCCAGGTTTGATCATGAGGCTGTACCACGCACGTCCGCTGAGCGTATCCGAGGCGCCGGGTCTGCATGCGAACCTGCGTGAACTCGCCCGGCGCGCCGGGCTGCGGCACCCGCCCCGGCTGTATTACATCCCGAGCCGGATGGTGAACGCATTCGCTGTCGGCAACGCCGCGAATTCGAGTATCGCGCTCACCGACGGCTTGCTGCGCCTGCTCGATGAACGCGAGCTGACCGGCGTGCTGGCGCACGAGATCAGTCACGTGCGCAACAACGATCTCTGGGTGATGGGGATCGCCGATCTGTTCAGCCGTCTGACGAGTGTGTTGTCGCTGTTCGGCCAGCTGTTGTTGTTCGTCAATCTGCCGCTGCTGCTGGTATCCGGCGCGGTGATCAACTGGTATGCGGTGTTACTGCTGATTTTTGCTCCCAATCTGTCCGCGCTGGCGCAGCTCGGCCTGTCGCGCAGCCGTGAATATCATGCCGATCTGAACGCTGTGTTGCTCACCGGCGACCCCGAGGGCCTGGCCTCGGCGCTGCTGAAGCTGGAAAGCGCCGAGGTTTCGGCGTTCGAGCAGATCCTGTGGCCCGGCCGGCGTCTGCCCGAGCCCTCGTTGTTGCGTACCCACCCGCCCACCGAGGAACGCATCCGGCGCCTGATGAGCCTGGAGTCGCCTCACGCGGATGCCGTGTCGGCGTCGAGTTCGCCTGCCTGGAAAGCGCCGCCGTCCGCCGCCGGCCTGGGCGTGCCCCGCAGACATCTCGGCGGATTGTGGTTCTGATGCCATTGCCACCGCGGCCACGAGGCTTCATTTTCGATCTGGATGGCACCCTGTATCGTGGCGAGCGGGCGATACCCGGCGCGGCGGAGTTTCTCGTCGAACTGGAAAAGCGCGCTCTACCCTATGTGTTCGCGACGAATCGCGCCAACCGGACGCCGGAGGAGGTGGCCGCGCAGCTTCGCTCGATGGGTATAGCCTGCCGGTCCGAACAGATCCTCACCTCCGCGCTGGCCACGGCGGAGGCATTGCGACCTGGCCGCGCTTGCATCATCGGTCAGCCGGCATTGATCGATGCGTTGGCGCGGAACGGCATCGAGGCAACGCCCGGGAAACCGGACTATGTGATCGTCGGTTTCGACGAAACCCTCACCTATCGCAAGCTGGCGACGGCCTGTCGCTGGCTGCTGAGCGGGGCGCGTTACATTGCGACGAACCCGGACAATACCTTCAATACCGCCGATGGCGTGGCCCCGGAGAACGGCGCGGTGATCGCGGCGATCCATGCCGCAACCGGGCGCATGCCGGAGGTGATCGGCAAGCCGGAGGCGCCGCTGTTCCGCTCTGCCCGCCGCTTGTTGAATCGGCTGCATCCCGGCCTGAACGCCGATTTCGATGCCTTGTGCATGGTCGGGGACAACCTGGATACCGATATTCTTGGCGCGAAACGCCTGGGCATCTGTACTATCCTTATGATGACAGGCATAGCGCGCGGGCCGGATGCCGCTGCCGACCGGCGCGCGGACATCGTCGCGGAGGATTATGCCGGGTTGACGCAGAGGCTGTTTTCCTGCTAACAATCGTCTCCCCCTCGCCAGATAGCGACTAGAATAAATGGCTCGCCATACAGAACGTAACCATATCGTCCACCGTTGCCAGCAGCCGACACGCTGCTCCGAGTGCGAGGTGCGTCGCCGCGCGCTGTTTCGCGGCGTCCCGGAGGATCAGTTGAACTGGATGCAGGAATACCGGCATGCGCAGTTCGATACCCCGGCCCGCTACGAGCTGTTTCGCGAGGGCGAGACGGCGGAGTATCTGTATACGCTGCACGCCGGCTGGGCAATCATCTACAAGACGGTTTCCAACGGTAAGCGCCAGATCATGCGTTTTGCCCTGTCCGGTGATTTTCTCGGTTTTCAGGCGGATCTGGCCGCGCGCATGGGCTACGGCGTGACGACATTGACGCCGTGCCGACTGTGCGCGTTCCCGCGTTCACGCATGAACGAGATGCTGGAAGCGAACGCGCGCGTGGCCATGCGGCTGGCCGAGATGAATGCGCGCTACATGGCGATCTGCCAGACCCACCTGCTGTGTACCGGGCGTAAGCCGGCCAAGGAACGTCTCGCCTTCCTGTTTCTCGAACTGCATCAGCGCCTGCGCCAGTTGCATGGCGGCGATGACAACGAGGGCGTCGAATTCCCGCTGGCGCAGGAAGAGATCGGCGACGCCATCGGTCTGACCAACGTCCATGTCAGCCGCACCTTGCAGGAGCTGAAGCAGGATGGTCTGGTGCGCATGGCGGGCAAGCGTCTGTATATCCTCGATCAGCAACGCATGCAGCAGCTTGCGGAGTTCGATCCCAGCGTGGTCGCGGAGTCGGGCTATATCTGAGGAAGTCTATCCGCTGCGGCCGATCGGCCACGTGCGTTCGCCGTTTCGCCAGAAATTCGGTATCCCGCGCCAAGCAGGTCTGATCGCCAGCGTCGGCGCGCGTGTCCAGATCACCGCGCCCTACGATCGCATCGAGGCGTTTCGTGGTCTGGAGGCGTTTTCGCATATCTGGCTGCAATTCATCTTCCACCAGGCGCGGCGCGATGACTGGAAGCCCCAGGTGCGCCCGCCACGCCTGGGCGGTAACCGGCGGGTCGGTGTTTTCGCCAGCCGTTCACCGTTTCGCCCGAATCCGATCGGCCTCTCCCTGGTCGGTCTGAACGGGATACAGCGCGACGCGACCGGCCTGTGGCTGGAGATCAGCGGGGCCGATCTGCTGGATGGCACGCCGGTGCTCGACATCAAGCCCTATCTGCCTTGGGCGGACGGCGTGGACGATGCCGAGGCAGCCTGGGCCGGCGAGCCGCCGGCGCGGCTGGCGGTGCGCTTCTCCGCGAAAGCGGCGGGCACGCTGGCGGGCGCCGAGGGGGAACGGCTGCGTCGCCAGTTGATCGAGGTATTGGCTCTCGACCCGCGTCCCGCCTACCATGCGTCGGCGTCGCGCCGTTACGGCATGCGTTTCGGTGAATACGAGGTCGAGTGGCAGGCGGACGAGCGCGGCGTGCGGGTCACCGGCGTGGATTCCACCACTGGCTCAGACTGAGCAGGCCGAGGAACAGAAAACCGATCAGCGTCCAGCCCGGGATACTGATGCCGAGAAACGTCCATAGCACATCGGCGCAGTCGCCGGAGCCTTTCAGCAGCATCGGAATGGCGTCCAGCAGCGGGAAGTTCTCCATGATGTAATCGTAACCCGGTCCACAGTCCGGGATCTGGTCCGGTGGCAGGTTCTGTAGCCACAGATGACGCACGGAGACCGCCGCGCCGGCCATCGCGGTGAGAAAGCCGAGCACCGCGTAGACGCGAACCCCGGTCGGCCCGGGGTTATGCAGCACCGGCAGCAGAAACATGCCGGCGACCGCGAACATGCCGATGCGCTGAAGCACGCACAACGGGCAGGGCTCCAGTTGCAGGTGAATCTGGAAATAGCCGACCGCGAAGGCGATCATGCCAAGCGCGGCAAGCAGGCCGAACAAAAAAACCTGTCTGGGAGTGAAATGCATGGCGGGTTTCCGGTGGTTACAACCGGTCTATTCTATCCTTTTCGGATTCGGCTTGGCGATACGCCCCGCAGTTTTCAGCTCGCGTTTCCCGTCGAGATCCTTCATCAGCTTGTAGGCCAGGTAATACTTGTAGATATTAGCGACGTAGTGCACGGTTT
>JALULB010000238.1 GCA_027041035.1 Sedimenticola sp.
GCAGGAAGATAAGCGACTGGAGCAGATGGAGTTATTGCGCTAATGCCGCCTTTAGGCGGCTCCTGAACTTGCCGCTTTGAGCGGCTCACAAAGTTAAAGCCCCCGGCTTTGCCGGGGGATACTTACTAACATAGGGTTAAGCTCTCTATATAAGCATAGGCGCAGCTGCTCCCCGTATCTTGTTGTAAACGATGAAAAAGCTTGTTTCGCTCTGCTATACTGAAAGACTCCATAAATCACCGGGGTTGATACACGTGGGCTTTGCCGGACGCGCGCCATCCGTATCGGTCAGCGATCTGCTGGCCTGGTTATTCGTTCTGTTGTTCTCGGCCCAGGTTCAGGCCGCGTCGGTCGAACGCATGCGCGTGCGCGCCGCGCCGGATCACACCCGTTTCGTCTTCGATCTGTCCGGACCGGTGGAGCATCGCGTGTTTGCGTTGAGCAAGCCCGACCGCCTGGTGTTGGACATCAAGAAGGCGCGGATGCTGAAGTCGCTCCCGCGCCTGTCCGCCGACCCTTATATAAAGGGTATTCGCAGCGCGGCCTGGTCCAACGGCGACCTGCGTATCGTCTTCGATCTGCGTCGCGCCATCGTACCGAAGAGCTTTCTGTTGAAGCCGACCGGGAGCTTCGGCCATCGCCTGGTGCTGGATATCTATGCCGCCAAGGGAGACCGGCCGCAAGCGGTGATGACCGCGATTCCGGACGATCCGGCGCCGCGTGACGTGTTCGTCGCGATCGATGCCGGTCATGGCGGCGAGGATCCCGGCGCGCAGGGTCCGCACGGCGTGCAGGAGAAGCAGGTCGTATTGCGGATCGCCCGAGAACTGGCCCGGCAGATCAATGCCCGGGAAGGGATGCGCGCGGTGCTGGTGCGTGACGGTGATTACTACCTGAGCCTGCGTAAACGCATGCAGGTTGCGCGCAAGCATGGTGCCGATCTGTTTGTCTCCATCCATGCCGACGCGTTCAAGAACCC
Source organism: Sedimenticola sp. (assembly GCA_027041035.1). Lineage (GTDB taxonomy): Bacteria > Pseudomonadota > Gammaproteobacteria > Chromatiales > Chromatiaceae > JALSSX01. Next base: position 980 of record JALULB010000238.1, read on the forward strand.
GCGCGCGCGCGGCAGCTCCGTGTACGTGGTTTCTCGGCGGGGCGCGTCCAGCGAGGCGGCGCGCTGGCTGGCGGAGAAGGAGAACGCCGCGGACCTGGTCGGTGGCGTCAGTCTTGGCGGCAAGGATCCGTTGCTTGCCTCGGTGTTGCTCGATCTGTCGCAGAGTGCCACGTTGCGCGCCAGTACGTTGGCCGCGCGCGAGGTTTTCAATGCGCTGCGCTCGGTCGGCAAGATTCATGGCCGACGCGTGCAGAAGGCGGGATTCATGGTGCTGAAATCACCGGACATCCCGTCGATGCTGATCGAAACGGCCTTCATCTCCAACCCCGAGGAGGAGCGCAAGCTCAACGACCCGGCGCATCAGAAAAAGCTCGCGGCGGCGATCTTGAAGGGCATCAGCCGTTACTTCGACAAGCACACGCCGGAAGGCACCCTGCTGGCGCGCCGCAAGCTGCCGGTCAAGCACCGTATCCGGCGCGGCGAAACCCTGTCCGGCATCGCCGCGCGCTACGCTGTCAGCCTCGACAAGCTGCGCCTGGAGAACCGTCTGCGCGGCGACCGTATCGTCGTCGGTCAGATCCTGCGGATACCCAAGGGATAGACGCTGGCGATGAATGAGCAGCGACCACCCGTCTGTCCGTTACCCGTTCCAGCGGATCTCAGTGGCTTGGAACAGGTGGCCGTCCGCCCGGACGAAGCGCTGCCGGATTATCTCCGGGCGATGAAGCTGGCCGATGAGATCGCCGGGGAGCGGCTGGGTGACTACATGCTGATCAGTTGGTACGACCGCGACCGGGATTTCGAGTCACCGCAGCATTCCAGCGAATGTCACCAGGACAGCGCCGTACCCGGCTATGTCGACTACGCGCTGTCGCATGGCGCGACGTTGAAGGTGGATTTCGAGGATGGCCGTTTCGTGTTCTTCTATATGCCGGTGGCATTGTAGCGGCCGATCCCGCGACATTTGTCCAGCGCATAAAAAAGCCGGGGGGAACCCGGCTTTTTCGTCTCGTGCGGAACTGCGATTATTTGGCTTTCTTCAAAGCCTTCTTCGCTTTCTTCAGCTTGGCTTTCTGCTTGCTGATCTTCGCCTTGCGTTGCTTGATCTCTTTCTTCAAGCCTTTTGTTGCCTTTTTCGCCATGGTTTCAGTCTCCTGATGGGTTATTCAGAAAGTGAATGGATAGTGTATCCAGTGAGTTCTAATCCGATTTATCAGCATGCTTTTGCATAAAATCACGGATGAAGCGTCTGATCTCCCTGGCCGCACTGGTATCCAGATCGTTGCACAGATCGATGAATCGGTTCCGCTCCAGCCCATTGATCCGGATGATCAACTGACTGTCCTTCTTGTGCTTTCGCTTTTTCGTCGGCAAGGCGGGAACCACGATGGATATACAACGTTTATATATTGTATATACGTTTCAAGTGGCTGCCAAGCGCTCCGGCAACACTCGAATGTCGGTTTTGTGTTGTCGCGCCCGCACCATGCCAAGCTGTCAGGTATCCCACGCATTTGAAAATGGTTGATTTATAACGAATTGACCGGGATCAATTGACTTGCGTCTGCCAAACTGGCAGGAAATCTGATTCAGAACCTCGTCTCTCTCCTCCATCGACGAGTCGTGTGCGCTGGGGCATGTAAGTTTTCTTTTGTAATTCAACAGGTTTTCTCCCGACGCGAGCGTTTGGCCTGCAAATTGCTTCGTCTACCGGACAACAAAATAAACCCCAATGAGTACGCTGGCGGGCATTTGTCCTCTGGCGCTGGTGGAGGAACATGATGAATAGACTCTCTGGCCACGCGCGTGGCCTGTTGTGCCTTTTTCTGTGTCTGGCGGCTGTGTCCGCCTTGGCGGGTCAGCGCTCCGTCGACCCGCTGACCGCGGCCAAGGATACTGCCCGGGTGTATCACGATGCACGCTGGAATCCGCTGCATTTCAAGCCGGCGATCGACACGGCCACCGACCGGCAGTGCCTGCGTTGTCACGCGAACATCTCGACGCGCAAGCCGCTGGCCAAGGCGCCGGCGGGTGTCCCCTCCGAGGAGACGCTTGCCTGGTATCAAACGCTGGATACCTATAGCGGAGCGCAGGATACCTTCCATCGGCGTCACCTGGATACGCCGTTCGCGCAACGCCTGATGAATCTGCATTGCAACAGTTGTCATCAAGGCCACAATCCCGACAAGGAGGTGGCCGTGAATGGTGATGCCCGACGCCAGGACGCGGATATCCGCAAGAAGGTGGATACAGACATCTGCGTGATGTGTCACGGCAAGTTCGACTACACGGTGATGCCGGGTCTCACCGGACCCTGGACGGAGAACCGAGAACGTTTCCAGAATAACTGCCTCGCCTGTCATCGCGCCTTCCGCACCAATCGCCACCAGCTGAATTTCCTCAACGCCAAGGCCATCGAGGAGGCTGGCGACAAGGATGGCGATGTCTGCTACGGCTGTCATGGCGGACGCGCCTGGTACGCCATTCCATACCCCTATGTGCGTCGCGACTGGCCGCGCATGCCCAGCATCACCCCCGGCTGGGCCGCCAATCGGCCAACCCGTTATGACGCCAGATTCACGCAACAGAAAGGGCAGCAACAATGAGCGACAAGAAAAAACTCCCCGACATCATTGGCGCCGCGCTGTGTATGAAGCGTCGTGATTTCCTGAAGACCACCTCGCTGGCGACGGCCGCCGTCGCGGGTGGTGGCCTGTTGAAATCACGTCGCGCGGAAGCCTTCGCCTACGAACCGAATCCCACCGACGACCAGATGGAAACCGTGGTCACGAGTTGCGCGCACAACTGCGGATCGCGGCATATGCTGGTGGCGCACAAGAAGGGCGATGTCATCGTGCGCCTGTCCTCGGACGATGGCCGTTTTCAGAAGGGCGGCCATTATGGCAAGGATACGCGTGAAGAGCCCCAGTTGCGTGCCTGCATGCGCGGTCGCTCCTATCGCGAGCGTATCTACTCGGCGGAGCGGCTGCTCTATCCGATGATGCGCGTCGGCGAGCGGGGTTCCGGCCATTTCAAGCGTGTCTCCTGGGATACCGCCCTGGATTTCGTCGTCGACAAGATGAAGACCATCAAGGACAAGTACGGTTCGCAGGCGTTGCTCGACCAGGCCTACGCCGGTTCGTCCTACGGCGTATTGCACAAGTCGGATCAGATCGACGGCTTGCAGGCGCGCCTGCTCGGCATGTTCGCCTGCCGCACCAGTTCGTGGTCGGTGCCGTCCTACCAGGGCACCACGACCAGCTCGCGCTGGACCTTCGGCACCATCAACGACGGCAATGAAGACGATACCTTCGAGTTTTCCAAGCTGATCATCATGTGGGGCTGGAATCCGGCCTATACCTTTCATGGCGGGAATACCGTCTACTATATGCGCCGCGCCAAGCAACGCGGCTGCAAGTTCGTGTTGATCGATCCGCAGTTCACCGACTCGGCGGCGGTCTACGATGCCTGGTGGATTCCGATCAAGCCGAACACCGACGCCGCGATGCTCGCGGGGATGGCGCATTACATCTTCGTCAACAATCTTCAGGATCAGTCCTTCATCGATCAGTTCACGATGGGCATGGATGCCGGCACCATGCCGGACTGGGCGAAGAATTCGCCGAACGGCGGCGAGAACTTCAAGGACTACATCCTCGGCAAGTACGACGGCCAGGCGAAGACGCCCGAATGGGCGGCGGAGATCTGCGGCGTGAAGGCGGCGGATATCATAAAACTCGCGCATATGTACGCGACCACCAAGCCGGCCGCGCTGAAGGCCTGCTGGGGGCCGGGGCGCAATTCCTACGGAGAGCAATACAATCGCATGGCCGCCGCGTTGCAGGCGATGACCGGCAATATCGGCATGCTCGGCGGTTGTGCCGAGGGCGTCGGCAAGGCCTGGCACGCCGAGGCCATCGCCTATCCCTACGATCAGTACTCGAACATCTGGTTCGGTTCGATCAAGTCGGATCGCTGGGCGCATCTGGTGAACAACTATCCCAACGTGAAACGCGAGGAGATCGGCCTGTGGCCGCGCGACGACGAATACGAGGGCGTCATTCCGAATATCCGCGGCATCTTCTGGCAGGGTTCGGACTGGTTCAATCAGTTGACCAACATCAACAAGGAGATCGCGGCGATCAAGAAGCTCGACCTGGTCGTGTGTCTCGATCAGACGATTACCCCGTCCGGGATGTTCGCCGATGTCCTGTTACCTATCTGCACCCATTTCGAGCGTCACGATGTCGCCTTGCCCTGGTACAAGGGGCACTACTATATCCATCGGCCAAAGGTCATCGCGCCGCTGGGCGAGTCGCGTACCGACTTGCAGGTGTTCACCGAGATGGCGTGGCGCATCGGTGGCGAGCATTTCGGCAAGGCCTATAATCCGAAGGCCGATCGCGATTACTGGGACAACCCCGACGCGGTAGACGAGGCCTATCTGCGCGAATGGTGGGACGACCAGGTGATGGGCCACCAGGCGGTGAAGATGTCCTGGGAGGAATTCAAGAGTCACGGTGTCTACAAGGTCAAGCTGGACCGACCGCATGTCGCCTTTCAGGATCAGGTCGAGAAGGGCGAACCGTTTCCGACGCCGTCCGGCAAGATCGAGATCCTGTGTACCGAGTTGGCCAAGATCGACGATTGGACCAAGACCAAGTACGGCTATCCCATCCCGTCGATACCGAAGTGGATAGAGCCGACCGAGTCGTTGAATTCCCCGTTGCGCAAGCGTTATCCCTATCACCTGATCACTCCGCACCCACGCCAGCGCACCCATTCCATCTTCAACAACAGCAAATGGCTGCGCGAGACCTACGACCAGGACATCACGTTGAATCCCGTCGATGCCCGCCGGTTGGGTATCACCGATGGAGATACCGTGGAGGTCTGGAACGACCGTGGCATGGTGGTCGTGCCGGTGCGCACCTCCGAGCGCGTGATGCCCGGCGTGGTGATCATCTACGAGGGCGCCTGGCTGGACATGGACGCCGATCAGATCGATCGCGCCGGCAACCCCAATGTGCTGACCGCCGACGAGCCGAGCCCGGCCGGAGCCTTCGTCTACAACACCATCCTGGTGAATATCCGCAAGACCAAGAGAGCCCACTGGCCCGGTTGGGACGAAGCCGAAAACTCACGCGCCCAGGTCTTCCGGCGTGATCTGTAATCGCGGTATGTTGGAGTCCAGAGAGATGAGAGAGCAAACCACACGCAAACCCCTGTGTACCTTCTTCCTTGGCCTGGCGCTGCTGTATGCCGGTGGCGTCATGGCCGAGGTGAAGCCACTGCATGAATACAACATTACGATCAACTACGAGTTGGGCATGCACTGCACCGGCTTCGATTTCACCTATTGCTGCATACTGCCACCCTACAACTCGGTGCAGAGCCAGGTGATCAAGACCGCGTTGACGGTTGACGGCAAACCGCGTCTGCTGGGTTCCGATCCGAAGGATTCGACCGTGGTCGTGGATGGCGGCAGACGCATGCGCCTGAACTACGGCCACATGGACAATACCTATTCCGAGGGTTCCAAGCTGGCCTACTGGGGCGTGCCCTACGACGTGAATGGCGACGGCAAGTACACCGACAACGAGAACGTCGGCAACGCCTACTTCACCCACCTGTATGTATACAAGGACCTGGAAGGCAGCAACCCGAAGCACACCAGCCTCGACGCCGAGAAGCAACGCGTCGGCATCGAGATCCCGATTCCACGTGACAATGGCCCGGCTGGCGGCGCGGTGCCCAGTCCCTTGCACGGTGGGCATCTGCACTACACCGGCGAAACCGGTACCATCGTGTTCACCAAATCACCGGTATTGGACAACGTGCCGATCATGCTGACCAATCCGGGCATCTGGGACGCGTTGGGACTGCCGTTGACGCCGTTCAACGACAGCACCATGCGGCGCAGTCCGCTGACCATCGTCGAGAGCGAGATCCGCCCCTATCAGGAGGCCTGGGTCGCGCTGGTGGATGCCAATACCGGGCGGCCGGTGATCGACAAGGTGACCGGCCGACCGGCCTATTTCACCGGCACCAATCCGATCGACGTGCCGAACTGCTCGAACTGCCATTCCAACCAGAATGCCAACGGCGAGGCCTACCAGTTGTACAAGGAAGAGAAGGCGTTCTGGAAGAGCCTGGGTTCCACCGACTACATCGCCAATCTGAAGGCGACCTCGGTCTCCATCCTGCAGATCCACGATGCCAAGCACGGCACGCAATTCCTGAAGCACTACCGGCCGGAGAGCCGCGCGACGGCGAACCGGCTGGGACGCGACCCGGTACTCTGCCAGAAATGCCATGCCGACAACGTCATCGGCGTGTTGCAATCCAAGGGCGTGATCGAAGCGATGACCGGCCAGCCGATCCCGACAGACATCCCGATTCCGCCGCTCAGCCAGGCCCTGCATCACGCGCATCTGGTGAATCGTCCATTGCCGGATTCACATGGACGCACCGATGCCTGCGCCGGTTGCCATCCGTCGCATCGCCAGGACGGTTCGATGGACGGCTACCCGATCACGCCGGATGGGCGCAACACCTACGCCAACGCGGACAACCGCGATACCGCCGGTGGCTGCTTTGCCGGACGTGACGTGCATTCCAATCCGAACAAGGACAAGGATGGCGTCGAGACGCCGGAGCACCTGACCGCGATCGGTAAATGGTTGCAGGATAACGTCTCGCGGATCGGCAACGGCAAGCACGGCAAGGGGTTGTGGTGCACCAACTGCCATAACCAGTTGTCGCGCGAGCTGTATCAATACGACAGCATCACCCAGGCATTCAAGCAACAGGGCAGAACCCTGCGTAACAAGTCACTGGATGAGATCGCCGCCGCCGTCGGCGTCACGCGTCGTCAGCTCGAAGAGCTGTATCTCGATCCGAAGGTCGTGCTGGACGAGAACGGCCGCGATACCGAGGGCAAGTCCGGCGTTCTGCTGCCCTGGGCACAAACGCGAACCGTCGCGGATATCGGCATCATCGCGGTGAAAGGCAAGGCGCCATTGATCCATCGCGATGGCGACGGCGATGTCAACGTCAGCCTGCTGTCGGCCAACCCGACCGTCAATCCGGCGACTTTGAGCCTGCCGCCCGGCGCGACCGGCGCGATACCGGTCTCCTACGATGCCGCGACCCACGGGCGTGACTACTGGCTGTCGCCCGGGGCGCCGCATTGCGCTGACTGCCACGCGCCGCCATTCGTCGAAGGGCAGGGCGGCGCGGCCTTCCCGATCAACCAGCCGGGCAAGTACAGCCTGATGCGCTACAGCAAGGGACACGCCGGGTTGGCCTGTCAGGCCTGCCATCAATCGATACATGGTCTGTATCCGGTGACGCCCGATGTGGACCCGACCACCTATCGCCAGGCGCCACAATACAATCCGGATGGCAGCCACGGCCCGTTGAAATGCCCGGCCTGCCATCTGAGCAACGACAAGGGCGTGCCTTTCATCGCGAAAGACAAGGCTTGGCGTGGCAAACCGATCGCGGATGATTTCGATGCCGCGGTCTCCTGGATGCACGCCAGTGCACCCGATCTGGGAGGACGGATTCCTCCGCCCGATCAGAAAATTCCAGCGCGTATGTAGAGGGGATGCGACAATGAAAAAAGCGGAACGTAACAAGCCGACGAGTGGTATTTGGCGGTATCTGCCAAGGGGCTTCATCCTGATCGGGATGTTGTCCATCGGTCTGATCGTGTCGGCGCAGGAGGTCATCGTCTCGGTCGGTGATCGTGATTTTACCGACGATGACCTGAAACGTCTGATATCCAGTTCGACGTTGGCGGTGGAGTTTCCGACCTTCAACAAGGATGAAGCCGCCGGCGCGCGAGGTGAGCTGCTGAAACGCGTCATCGCCTCCGAGCTGCTGTATCAGGAGGCGAAGAGTCTCGGCCTGGACAAAACCCCGGAATACCTCAACGAGATGAAACGCTTCCGGAATACGTTGCTCTATCAACGCTACCTGGACAAGCTACGCGGCGAGATCAAGATCCCGGCGGAGGTGGAGGCGCGTATTCAGGAACAGTTCAAGGGCAAGCCGGCGGATATCCAGGCGGCGCGCGACATCTACATCGGCAAGCATTTTCCCGAGTTGAAGTCGGGACGCCTGCAAGCGCTGAAGAAGCGCTAC
>JALULB010000239.1:0-1992 GCA_027041035.1 Sedimenticola sp.
CCCAGGTTGGAGTTGGCCTTCACCGCGAAGCAGACGTTGTGCGGGCGGCCGGCAAAGGCCCGGTCGAAGGCATGCCAATGGCGTTCTAACGTGGCGCGTGAATACACGTAGGTCGGCGTGCCGGCCTCGCTGGCGATCCGGCTCAGTGGCACGTTCTCGGCGTGCAGCTGGCCGTGCTTGTAATCGAAGAAATCCATGGATTCGTGGGATCAGCGTGGTTGGGGCTTTTGTTCAGCCGCCTTGTCGGGCAGAATCAGGGGGCCTTTCTGTCCGCAGGCGGCGAGCATCTGGCCGCTGCCGAGTATCACGACGATCAACCAGAAAAGGAGGGTCGGCCAGCAACGCATGGCGGCTCCGGTGAGGCGAAAAATGGCGAGTATATCATCGCGCGCAAGCGTCTGGCTAAACCTGCCGGCCCGCGTGCCGACACAGGAGCATTATCCCTTGGAGAATCCGTTTATGATCCGCACAAAGCACAGCCCGCGGGGCGTTGCCGCCGCCGTGGCCCTGCTCGGCCTGTCCACGTTCAGCCACGCCGGCATCGATGTCGGCGTATTTGTCGAGAAGCCGTTCGTCGAGATCGGCAAGGCCACGCCGAAGCTTTCGGTGTCCGCCTTCAACGATGGCGCGGATGCCACCGTGGACGTGCATTTCGGCCTGGTCGCGCCGGATGGCAGCGTGTACGAGTATCCGGACTGGAACACCGAGCTGCGCCCCTGGTTGTCGTCCTTCACCCTGCCCGCCGGTCTGCGCTTTCCGGCCACCGAGATCACCAACCTGGACAGCGTGCCGGGCGGGTTGACGCCGGGCGTCTGGTACGTGGCCTCGGTGCTGACCAAGCCGGGCACCTTCGATTTCCTCGCCGTCGATCTGCAACCCTTTAGCGTGGCCGACCCGGCCGTGCAGGCGACGACCGGCACGCGCGTCGGCGCGCTGACGCTGTCGTTGCAGGACGGCAGCCTGCAAGGCGTGAAGACGGCGGATGCGTTCTTCTGGGGCGTCGATACCCAGGGCGCGCTGGGCGACCTGGTGAACGCCTATGGCGGCGATCAGCCGGCGGTGGACAGTTGCCGCTTCGATGAAACCTCGGTGAATCTTGCGGATATCGGCAGCATCGAGGGTCTGGTGCCGAAGATGCTCGACGCCGGCAGTGAACTGACCCTGAGCGGCGCGGGTTCCAGCCTGACGTTGCCGCGAGACAGCCAGGTGTTCCAGGGCGTCAGCCTGAATACCTATCATGCCGGTCTCGGCGAGGGCTTCTACCAGACCGGCGTGGAATATACCTTCACCGGTACAGGCGGCGCGGATGTCGGACCCTTCACCGCGAAGGCCGTCGCGCCGGCGCCGCTCGTCCTGACGCAGCCGAACCCGGCCAGCATCGTGTCGCAGAACGCTGCCAGCGACATGCCGCTGCGCTGGAACGGCAGTCATGGCAAGGGGTTGGTGGCCGCCTCCATGGCGAGTGTCGCGCTGGGCGGCACGACCAAGGTATTCACCATCAGCTGCCTGTTCGCGGACGACGGTGAAGGTACCATCCCGGCCGCGCTGATCGGCCAGTTGAAGGCCCGTGTCGATGCGAATGGCACCGATCTGGCCGGCTTGCTGGGTTCGCTCGGCAACGGCGGTGGCGGCGTGGATCTCAGCGGTGTCGATCTGAGCGGCCTCGGGATCGACCTGTCCAGCCTGGATCTGAGCAACCTGGATCTCTCCAACCTCGATCTGGAGGCGCTGGGTCTCGGTGGCGCGAACCTGTCGCCGGTCGTGCTGGCGGTGCTGCGCTCGGTGGTCACGCCGTTCAACACCGACGCGAACGACCTCAGCGCGGGTTTCTTCAGCATCACCTCCGGCGTGACCGTCTCCGTGACCCTGAACTGAGTCGTTTGCGCGTAACTACTCAGCGAGTAGCTCAAATAAAGGGTAACTGCTCAGATCGCCGCTGAAATGCGTCAGATCAAGGCAAAAAATGTGATCGTTACAGGGATGTAGCTTATT
>JALULB010000239.1:2002-2869 GCA_027041035.1 Sedimenticola sp.
GAGCTGGCGCATTTCAGCGGTTAGCTGAGTAGTTACGTTTGCGCTAACATGGCGGCTCCCGAACAACGGAGTCCGTCATGCTCGAAGCCCTGATCGAAACCACCGCGCCCGAGCCGGACGCCGCCGTCATCTGGCTGCACGGTCTCGGCGCGGACGGTTACGACTTCTCTCCGATCGTGCCTCAGTTGGGCCTGCCGGCCGAGGCGCGCATCCGTTTCGTCTTCCCGCACGCACCGGAGATGCCGGTGACCCTGAATGGCGGCTATGTGATGCGCGCCTGGTACGACATCGTCGAGCCAAACCTGTCCGCGCGTGTCGACATGGCCGGCATCCAGCGTTCGGTCGGCCTGATCGACGAGCTGGTGGAGGCGCAACTGGCGGCGGGTATCACCGCCGCGCGAATCATCCTCGCCGGTTTCTCCCAGGGCGGCGTCATCGCGCTGCATGCCGCGTTGCGCGCGAACCACGCGTTCGGCGGCGTGATGGCGCTCTCCACCTACCTGCCGATGAGTCCCGACCTGCATGCCCCCGCCGGCCTGTCGGTCTTCCAGGCGCATGGCGAGCTGGACGAGATGGTGCCGATCACCGCGGCGATTCAGGCGAGAAACTGGCTGACGCAGGCCGGGTGCGAGGTCGAATGGCATCAATACGCGATGGCGCACGCGGTATGCGCCGAGGAGATCGGCGCGATCGGTCGCTGGCTGGCGCATCGCCTGGTGTAATCCGCCGGCCGCGCCGCTTCGGAACGCCCGATCTGCCGCGAGAACGCGGAAGCGCCGTAGCCGAAATCCGGCCTGTCGGCGCGCATGCTATATTATGCGCGCTTTCCGGGTTGCGATACGGTTCTCGGGGTGCCTGCTCGTGTCG
>JALULB010000240.1:0-6279 GCA_027041035.1 Sedimenticola sp.
GACCAGGACAAAGAATCCTTCGCCCCCACGGACAGGAAACACGATATCCCCTCCATTCCGGGACAGGATCCGACCGGGCCACTCGGCAAAGCCTCGGATCAGCAAAACCTATCCGTCTTCACCCACGTATTGACGAAAGGCGAATCGCTGTCCAAGGTCTTTCAACGATACGAACTGCCCGCCTCGTTGCTACAGCGAATAATCCGAGACTCGAAAGCCGGCATGGAGCTGGCGCGCGTCAACCCCGGCGAGACACTGGAATTTCTGCTCGCCAGCGATACCAAGCAACTCCGCAAGCTGACTTATCGGCGCAACGCGGTGCATTCTGTCGTGGTTGACATCATTGACGGGCGACCAAGTGCGACGATCGTCGAGCGCCCGCTGGAGAAACACGTCGTGGATGCTTCGGGCTCCATCGATGACTCGCTGTTTGCCTCGGCTCAAAAAGCCGGACTCAGCGACCAGATCACCCTTCAACTCGCGAAGGTCTTCGGCTGGGATATCGACTTCGCCCTGGAGATCCGCAAAGGCGATCGCTTCAAGGTGATCTACGAAGCCGACTTCCTCGACGGCAAGAAATACCACGATGGCGATATTCTGGCCGCGGAATTTATCAACAACGGCCATACCTACCACGCCTTCCGCTACACGACGCCGGAAGGGGAAGAGGACTACTACGACACAGAAGGCCACAATATGCGCAAGGCATTCCTGCGCACGCCGGTAAAGTTCACCCGCATCAGCTCCCGTTTCACCCGACGCCGCTGGCATCCGGTACTTAAGCGATGGCGCTCGCACAAGGGCGTGGATTACGCCGCGCCGCGTGGTACGCCGATCAAGGCCGCGGGAAAGGGAAAGATTATTTTCCGTGGCTGGAAAGGCGGCTACGGACGCGTGATCATGATTCAGCACAGCCGCAAATACACGACAGTCTACGGCCATATGTCGGCATTCAACAAAAAACTCCGCAATGGCAGCCATGTTAAGCAGGGACAGGTGATCGGCTACGTCGGCTCCAGCGGGCTCGCAACCGGTCCGCACCTGCATTACGAGCTGCGCGTCAACGGCGTGCATACCAACCCGCTAAAGATCAAACTACCCAAGACACTGAAGTTGCCCAGCCGTTACATGAGCGACTTCAGGGAATCGATAAAGCCGTTCGTCGCACGGTTCGAACACTGGGACGAGACACTCGTTGCACATGCCGAAGACTGAACACGCGGAACTGTATATCGGCCTGATGTCGGGAACCAGCATCGACGCGATCGACGCCGCGCTGGTCTCAATCTCCGCCAACAACATTCACCTGCTGAATGCTTGCGGCACGGCCTGGCCCGCGCACCTGCGCCAGGCGATCATCGAACTGAGTTCAGCGGACAGGGCAAAGATCGACGACATTGGCATCCTCGACCGGGAAATTGCCTTGGCCTTCGCCAGCACCGCGAAGCAACTGCTCGCTGAGGCAGGCATCGCACCTGATCGGATTCGCGCTATCGGCAGCCATGGCCAGACCCTGCGCCACAGGCCCAACCTGAGCCCGTCGTTCACCTGGCAGATCGGCGATCCCAATACCATCGCGGAGAAAACAGGCATAACGGTCGTCGCGGATTTTCGCCGCAGGGACATGGCTGCCGGCGGTCAGGCCGCGCCTCTCGTACCGGCGTTCCATCAACATATTTTTGCCGCCGACGGCACACCCCGCGCGATACTGAACATCGGCGGCATCGCCAACCTGACCCTGCTTCAAGGCAATCACTGCAACGGCTTCGACACGGGACCCGGCAACACCCTGCTCGATGGCCTGATGCGGGAATCCACGGGCAAGCCCTACGACAAGGATGGCCACTTCTGCCGCGAGGGACGCGTGATCGAGAACATGTTGTCGCTGGCGCTGAACGACCCCTATTTCCGCTCGCCACCACCAAAGAGCACAGGACCCGAGTATTTCAGCATACGCTGGTTGAAACAGATACTCGAAAGCATCCCTCCGGCCAGTCCGCGAGATGTCGCTGCAACGCTGATCGAACTCAGCGCCCGATCGATCGCCGACGCGCTGCTCGCGCACGCGCCTGGCACGCGTGAACTACTGGTATGTGGCGGTGGTGTACACAACCCCGTGCTGATGGCGAGACTACGCGCCAGACTTCCCGGTATTCCGGTTGCATCCACCGAACAGGCGGGCGTCGATCCGGATTGGCTGGAGGCAATGGCCTTTGCCTGGCTGGCGCATCGCACCTTGCGCGGGCAACCGGGAAACCTACCCGATGTCACCGGCGCGGCAGGCCAGAGAATACTCGGGGGGATATACCAAGCATGACGATTTGCCAGGCAATGGCGCAAAAGAAAAGCGCCCGAAGGCGCTCAAGAAAGTTCCAAGACAATCGGTTTTTATTCAAACGGAAAACGACGAACCACAACCACAGGTCGTCGATGCATTCGGGTTGCGCACAACAAACTGCGCACCTTGCAGACCTTCAGTATAGTCTACTTCCGCCCCATTGAGATACTGCAGGCTCATCGGATCGACGAGAAGCTTCACGCCATCGGTTTCCACCTCGGTATCGCCTTCCATCGTCTGTTCATCGAACTTGAACCCGTACTGGAAGCCGGAGCAGCCACCGCCCTGAATATAGATGCGCAGCATCAGATCCGGATTGCCTTCCTCCTTGATCAGGCTGGCCACCTTGTTTGCCGCCGCCTTGGAGAACACCAACGGCGCTTCGGTTTGCGTCTCTGTCATGACTCACCCATCTCGATTCACGTTACAATCATCGGATTATGCTTATCCCGACTAAATCAGTCAACTATTATCTCCGCCCTTTCGCACGGGTAATTCAGCCGCCTTCTCGCCGCCCGCGGAGAGCTGCTCATGCTCAAGGCGCCGCTGTACTTCCTCGGTATGCACCAGATGACCGTTGACTGATGCGCCCAGCGCCATCTCTAACATATTGTAGTAGACATTGCCGTTGACACACGCCTCCGCCGCCAATTCAACCGCGCGACTGGCATACACGTCACCGACGACCTCTCCGTTCAACACGACGATATGGACACGAATCTCACCCTCGACCCGTCCCGACCCGCTGACGATCAAGCCAGACTCCCGGTCCGGCTCGGCGACGATGTCCCCTTGCACACAGCCGTCGATATGCAACCCACCGGTGAACAGGATATCGCCCTTGATTGTCGTGCCCTCGCCGATAATGGTCGTTACCCGGGGCATCCGAATACGCTTTTTTCTGCTCATCATTCAATCACCCGCCAGCAACGCGGACCAATCGAAGGTCTCCGCCAATGCTGGCTTCTTCGCCCCCGCTAGATAAACATAGAGATTGAGTCGCTCGGGCACGAAACCCTTCGGCAGCACGACCTTGCCGCTCATCTCCTGAAGATTCTTCAGTGACAATCTTGGCTGCGGACCATTCAGCTTCACCGGCTCACCCTTGGCATCGCTTCCAACGAGTTCCATGCGCAAGCGACCGGTGAGCTTTTTCGCCCCGGCCTTGAGTTGCACGATATCCAGCCGATAGCGCAAGCCGCCACCACCCTGCTTCTCCAGTGAAAAATCCCGCACTTGAATCCCCCGGTAGCTGCTGTCGCGCGCCAACCCCTTGTAGAAGTCCAGCTCCTTGGTCAGTTTCAGGTTGCGTGTCTGAAGCTCGCTGATCTCGCCGCGCACCTGCCGCACCGAAGCTTTATCGATTTTCACCGCAGCCTCCAGCCGCGCCACCCGCGCTTCGAGCTGGTCGCGGGTCGCCTCGGTCTCGGCAAGCTGTTCACGCAGTTGCCGCTCGACGCGCGCCGCCGCCTTGTGCTCATAACCGCCGATCTCCCGGCCATATTCATAGGCCTGCCAGACAACGATACCCAGAAGAATCAACAGCGCCAATGCGGCAAGTCGCCTGCCGGTACTGCCGGGATGCACGATACGCGGCGGCTTGTAATAGGTTCGGTTCAATTTCATGGCAGCAAAGCCACTTGCCGGAGGCCTTCCGACTCATCGATACCGAACATCAGGTTCATATTCTGCACCGCCTGACCCGCCGCGCCCTTCACCAGATTATCGATCACCGACAGCACCACGAGCGTCTCCCCCCCGGGTGGCCGATGGATAGCGATCCGACATTGATTGGCGCCACGCACGGAACGCGTTTCAGGGTGCGACCCCGCCGGCATGACATCCACAAAGGGTTCGTTTCGATAGAAGTCCTGATAAACACTTTGCGGATCGACTTCTCCGGATACCCGGGCATAGAGCGTCGCATGGATACCGCGTATCATCGGCAACAGGTGCGGCACGAAGGTCAGGCCGACATCCCGACCCAGCGCAACGGCCAGATTCTGCCGAATCTCCGGCTGATGACGATGACCGGAAACCGCATACGCCTTGAAGCTCTCGCCGGTCTCCGCCATCAACATCGCGGTATTCGCGCCCCTGCCGGCACCACTGACCCCGGATTTACAATCGGCGACCAGATACTCTACATCCACCCGACCGGTTTTCAGCAGCGGCAGATAACCGAGCGTCACGGCAGTCGGATAACACCCCGGGTTCGCGACCAGGCGCGCCGACCGGATCGCCTCGCGATTCACCTCCGGCAAGCCGTACACCGCTTCCGCGACCAACCCCGGGCTGGCATGGCGCATTCCATACCACTGCTCCCAGACGGCAATATCCTTGATGCGAAAATCCGCCGCCAGATCGATGACGCGCACGCCGGCGTCGAGCAAGGCGCCAGCCTGGGTCATCGCAATGCCATTCGGCGTGGCGAAGAAAACCAGGTCACACCGACTCAGCGCGTCGACATCCGGCTGGGTGAAGAGCAGATCGGTATGCCCCCGCAGGTTTGGATACAGATCCGCGACCGCGCGCCCAGCCTCGGAGCGGGAGGTGATCACACGCAGCGAGACACCCGGGTGCCCGACCAACAGGCGCAACAGTTCGACCCCGGTATACCCGGTGCCTCCGACGATTCCAACCTTAATCATTCAACCCGCCTCGCTGATCCGACCTACAGACTTTGTTTCGCGGTGAACGTCCAAACCTGGACAAGCCAAACCGCCGCCGCGCAATGATATAATAAAATGCTCGATCACACCGACCGGGATTCAGCAGACTCCATGCGCCACTTCATTTCCGAAGCGAAAGAGCAATTCTCCATCCTCGCATGGCGCGTCCGGCTCGTCTTCTGGAGCGGCGCGATCCTGATCGGCGCGGTCTGCGCGGGCTTTGCCATCGTCTCGGAACACGCCAATCAGACATTCCAGTACCTTGCCAGCCATTGGCCGTGGCTGCCCTTCATCCTGACGCCCGGCGCGCTGGTCGCCATCCTGTGGGCCACCCGAAACTGGTTTCCCGGCGCGCAGGGATCGGGCATACCGCAGGCGATTGCCGCGCTGCAACTGGAAGAGCGATCTTCGCTGCTGAGCATCCGTATTGCCATCGGGAAAATCCTGCTGACCACGCTGGGGCTGGTGTGCGGCGCGTCCATCGGGCGCGAAGGCCCATCGGTGCATATCGGCGCATCCCTGATGCACAGCCTGGGCCGTTTCGCGCATTTCCCGGCACACTATATGGAGCGTGGTCTGATCCTGGCCGGTGGCGCGGCGGGCATTGCCGCCGCCTTCAATACGCCGATGGCGGGTATCGTGTTTGCCATCGAGGAGATGAGCAAATCCTTCGAGCAGCGCACCAACGGCATCGTCATGACCGCTGTGATCTTCGCCGGCCTGACCGCCATCGTGCTGCTTGGACCCTACCACTACTTCGGCACCTCCCAGGCGGCATTCCCCCAGACACCGAGTTCATGGATGGCCATC
The DNA here is from genome assembly GCA_027041035.1 of Sedimenticola sp. Taxonomy (GTDB): domain Bacteria; phylum Pseudomonadota; class Gammaproteobacteria; order Chromatiales; family Chromatiaceae; genus JALSSX01. The sequence continues at coordinate 5,821 of JALULB010000240.1, forward strand.
CTACTGTGCGGCATCGTCGGCGGGCTGCTTGGCGGCCTGTTTGCCCGTTCGCTGGTCTCCGGCGCGGCCCTCACCGCACCCCTGCTGGAACGTTTCCCCTATCGGGTCGCGCTGGTCTGCGGCCTGTTGGTCGCGCTGTTCGGCTGGATTTCCGATTTCCAGGCGAATGGCACAGGCTATGACGTGGCAAAAAGCATCATCCAGAACGAGAGCGAGTTCGAACCCTTGATGCCGATCTGGAAGTTCGGCGCCACTGTTGCCTCTTACCTCTCCGGCATCCCCGGCGGCATCTTCGCGCCGTCGCTGGCCGCCGGTGCGGGCGTCGGCGCGGACCTGGCCAACTGGCTGCCGATAGCGCCCGTCGCGACCATGGTGCTGCTCGGCATGGTTGGCTATTTCTGCGGCGTCGTGCAATCCCCCATCACGGCTTTTGTCATCGTCATGGAGATGACCGACGAC
>JALULB010000240.1:6289-9113 GCA_027041035.1 Sedimenticola sp.
GCGACCTCGCTGGTCGCCTACGCGGCATCGCGCTTCGTCTGCCCGACACCGATCTATCATTCACTGGCGCAGGTATTCCTGAAACGTTGAGGCGCCGATGCATACTTCGCCCATGACACACCCTGAAACAGCCCGAGGAGAGCGAATACGATGTGGCTAAAAGCCTGGCACCTGATTTTCATGGTTACCTGGTTCGCCGGGTTGTTCTACCTGCCGAGACTGTTCGTCTACCACGCGCAAACCGAGGACGAAGCCGGGCGCGAGCGCTTCAAGGTCATGGAACGCAAGCTCTACCGCTTCACCACGCCGTGGATGCTGTTGACCCTGGCATTCGGCATCTGGATGCTGATCGACTACGCCTGGCTGGCTTTCGGCGACATGTTGTGGCTGCGTGTCAAGCTGGTGCTGGTCGCCCTACTGGTGGTCTACCATCTGTACTGCGGCAAGTTGGTCAGTGATTTTGCGCATGACCGAAATCGACATTCCCACGTCTGGTATCGCTGGTTCAACGAGATTCCGGTCCTCTTTCTGGTCGCCATCATTCTGCTCGCGACCTTGAGACCGGTATAAGCGGGCCCGGGAGGCCCGCAAAAAAACGTCACGGCGAACACGCCAAGTCGGCGCACTTCCCGGCAAGCAGAGAAGCAAGTGGACACCCATCCAACGACTTCGCTTCGTTTGCCCGCGACCAACCCGAATCAGGAACATTTTTTTACAAACCGATCACACTCAATCCTTTAGAATCCCGCTGAAAAAGAGGATGTAACACGGATCGCCGCTTACCCCCGGATCCCGCCCGCCTTAACAATCCACAAAAGCCAGCGCATGGAAAGCAGAAGTACCGACTGGCAACCGACATATTACACCTTAATGTAATATACTAATATACTGCATTGTCACACAAAAAGAGGAAGAACAGAGTGATCACCCCTTTTCCGACGATATCACGTCTTTTTCTACTGACAGTATTGATCTGCGCAGTCTTTCCCGCCATGGCGGCGGACGACAACTACCTCGCAACGGTCAATGCGGAAGCCGCCAAGCTCTCCACCACCGCCGTCACTCTCCGTCGAAGCATGAAGGCGCGCGCGGACGCACTGAAAACCCGAGATACGACCAGTACGCTTTCCATCGCAAGCAAAAGTATCGTGTCACAGCCAGCATTCGAGCACTATCTGACGAGACACCTGCGTGCAAGCTACCATTACTACCGACAACTGAAAAAGATCGACCGGCAACGGGTATTCAACACCGCCGTCGCATCGCGTTCGATCCCTTCCGTGCGCCGCCGCATCATCGATCTCTATCTGGCATCCGAGCGCTGACCCCACCCCGCCGCCGATCACGGCATCAGATCAGGTTCCGCGTATCCAGCTCGTACAGATGCCGCTCGGCATCCACCAGATGCTGGCCCCAATGCAGGCGATAGCTTTGACGCCAGCCATTCAGCGCCTGATCAGGACAATCCGGCGCGGATTGGAGCAAGCACAAACCGTGTTTCAACTCGCAATAGATATCCGTCAGGTCATCCGCCAGGCTGCCACTCTTGTGCTGACCGTCGACTGCGACATCGAACTCCATCCAGTAGGCGTCCAATTCGCCGAGCAGACGATGCAGGCGCGAGTACAGCTCAAAACGCAGATCGAGATTGGCCGCCAGCGCGAAGCCTTCCTCGCATTCGGGAGCACCCAGCGCCTTCACCGCCGCATGCACTCGCGGCAGCAGACGTGACAGCTCTCGCAGCCAGTCCGGCGCATTCGGATCGATATTCTCGATCAACTCACAATAGGTCTTCGCAACCGTTTTCATATCGGTAAGCGCTGCTTGCATGCTTGTTTCTCCTTTTGACCCCGGGTGCGGCGCTTACATCAGCCATGGCATCAGCACCCAGGCAAATATCGGCGCCCTGTCTGTCCCACGGCGTTCCCGTTTCCGTGGCATGAGACATCGGAACACTGAATAGCATCGCTGGCGATGACTACGAACCCGGAAAATGCTTGAAGCATCCCGGGTTAAAGGATGTTCCCGAACACTAACGAAAGTGTAGCCAATATTTCGGGGGATGCAGAATTATTGGCCCGAGCGCCCAAACCGGAAATTTCATGAACGCGCGGTCTATTGATTTGCTCAGCCCGCCCCGGGCTTCATCCCACAGGGCTTTCGAGGGAATCCATTCCACACGGATTGCTTATGGAATCATGCGGCAAGCGATGGCGTGCGTAATGCTAGGAGCCTGTCGGGTTAAATCTCCATCAATTCAAAGTCTTCCTTCCCCGCGCCACAATCCGGACAGACCCAGTTCTCGGGTACATCCTCCCACCGGGTTCCTGGCGCCAAGCCCTCCTCGGGCAGGCCTTTGGCCTCATCGTAGATAAAGCCGCAAATCACGCACATATAGGTTTTCATTTCCACTTCCACCGGGTAAATGTCGAGTCGCGGGATTCTGCCATGTCGGACCCGGAAACTAAACCACCTGATACTCCCGGGCCAGGGCAATCGCGCTTAAATCCTATTGACCTGACAAGTAGGATGAGGTAAATGGTATAAGCATTTGAGCTGCCATGAAATCCAAGCCAACCCCCTCCATTCTGCACCATTTCTCCGCCATTGAAGACCCGCGCGTCGACCGTCAAAAGAAACATCAGTTATCGGATATCTTCTTCATCACCTTGTGTGCTGTGATCTGCGGCGCGGACAACTGGGTGATGATCGAGGAATTCGGCAAGGCCAAGAAGGCGTGGTTTACGGAACAACTGGGGCTGCTCAATGGTATTCCCTCTCATGACACCTTCGGGGCGGTATTCGCGGCGATTGATACGGTCCA
>JALULB010000241.1 GCA_027041035.1 Sedimenticola sp.
CCGGTTTTGAGGCGCATAGTGGGCCTATGTAACGAAAAAACGGGGATATTTGGACCGCTCTCCCAGCTTCGCAGTAGATTCATCCATAATCCGACAGGCTTCTAGGAGCCTGGATTCGCGTCGTACAACCGCCAAAATCAGTATAACCGCCAAACTCACAGGTCATAATATTCATGAAATTGAAACAACTCTCCCGACAATTGCTCGTCGCGACGTCGTTGCTGTATTCGCTTGCGTCGGCAGCGAACGTGGAAACCCAGACATTGGCCACGGTCGGTCCACTTCAGGTGACTGCCTCGGACCTCGATCGGGCCGTTGCCTCATCGCCGTTCGCCACCCAGTTTGTCACCATGGACGAACCGGCGCAGGCTTCGCTACGTGGCGATCTGTTGCGCCGCCTGGTCAATGCGCGTTTGTTCCTGCTTGAGGCCGATCGTCTGAAATTGAGAGACACGCCCGAGTTCAAGCACGACTCCCAAACGTTCCGGGATGGACTGCTGTACCGGAAATACCTGACTCACCTGCGTGGCCTGATCCAGATACCCCCGGATGAGCTGGCCGGGATGGCGGAGACCTATCGCGAGAGTCCGGATGCATTGTCGGCCGCCAAGTCGGCTTATATCTCGAGTCGTTACAAGGCGTTGAAGCTGGAAACCCTGCGCCGCCTCCGCGATCGCTGGCATGTCCAGTTGCATGAAGACCGACTGGCGCTGGATGCGCCGGATGATACCCTGTTGATGGAGGGTGACGGTCTACGCGTGACGCTGGCTGATCTGGCATATGACGACAGCGGCAAGCGCGCGACCAATCTCGAATGGGTGCGAGATCAGCTCTACCAGAAGGCGGAGGTGCTGTTGCTGGCGAAGGCGGCGGCCGAGCAGGGCGAGGATGTCTCCACGCAGCTGAGCTCCTATGAGCAGGAGCATCTGCCCGCGATGTTGTTGGAACGGAAGGTTTCCGAGTGGATTCCGGACCAGCAGGTGTTACGCGACTACTATCGCGAGCATATGGATCTTGGGCATATCGACGGACGATTGCACATTGGCATGCTGGTCGTGCGTACCCGGGGCGAGGCGGAAGCGCTGCGCAAGCGTATCCTCGCTGGCGAGAGTCTGTTCGAGCTGGCCGGCAAATACAGTATCGACCCCTACGGTCGTTCGCGCAACGGGGATATCGGCTGGGTTTCCGAGGGCAAGGCGCTACCCCAGATCAAGAAGGCTCTGGACGGCTTGCCCGACGATCAAGTCAGCGAGGTCGTCGAGACAGAGAAAGGCTTTCATCTGTTCACGATTCTCGGGCGCAGAGTTGGCACGCAGAAACTCTTTGTCGAGATCCCGGATCGCGTGCGCCAGGCCTACATCAGTGAACGTCTGCGCGGCTATGTCGGCGAACTGAGTCGGAAGTATCAGGTGGTATGGAACGTCCTGGACGACAGCAAGGACAAGTAGCGATGGTCGGTGGATCAAGGATTGGCAGGGTTGTTTTCGGTATCGTGGCGCTGATCGCCGGCATCGTGTTCGCCAGTTGGAGCGCGGGAAACAAGCCCGTGACCTCCCGCGAGGCGGCGCCCTCAGTCGCGGAATCGGATGCAATGATGGTAGCCGATGCGAGCCGGGCCGATCCGAATCGCACGAATAACGCCTGGGAGATGAATCCCATCGTATTGCCCGACCTGGACGGCAAGCGGCGTGCCTTGTCGGATTGGAAGGGCAAGGTGATCATGCTGAACTTCTGGGCCAGTTGGTGTGGCCCATGCCAGTACGAAATCAAGGATTTCGTGCGCTACCAGCGTGAGTATGCTGAGCGAGGCCTGCAGATCGTCGGTATCGGCCTGGACGAGGCGCGCAAGCTGCGTAACGTGCGCCGCACCCTGGGCATGAATTATCCATCGCTGGTTCTCGACGAATCCCGGGGTTCCGCGTTGATGCGCAAATGGGGGAACCACTCGGGCATCGTGCCCTATACCGTCGTGATCGCGCGCGACGGCCATCTGAAATTCATCCAGCGCGGTCAGTTCAGCGAGAGCGCCTTTCGCAAGCATGTCCTGCCGTTGCTGAGTGATGCGGGCTGAACGGACGCTTCACGGAGTAAGCTTTGTCAGGTCGGGTACGACGGATCGTGCGGGATGCCCCCGAGAATCATTTCTCCAGTCGATGGCGAATGCTTGCATGGCTGATTATTGCAAGCTGGATCTTTCCCGGCTTGCTCGGCCACGAGCCCTGGAAGCCGGACGAGGCGTATACCTTCGGCCTGGTTAACCACGTCATGCACACTGGCGATTGGGTGGTGCCGACGCTTGCCGGCGAACCCTTCATGGAAAAGCCGCCGTTCTACTTCGTCAGCGCGGCCTTCAACGCCCGGATGTTCCACCGCCTGTTGAGCCTGCCGGATGCGGCTCGTCTGACCACAGCCTGGTTTCTGCTGCTGACCTTTTGCTTCGTCGCGCTGAGTGCTCGCCAATTGTATGGCAGGGGCAGCGGCCTGTATGCGGTGCTGCTGCTGACGGCAACCCTGGGGCTGGTCGTGCGCGCCCACCAGCTTCTGACCGATATCGCGATGCTGTCCGGCATCGCGATGGCCTTTTTTGGCATGGCGCTCGCGCGACGGCATTGGCTTGCCGGCGGTCTCGCGCTGGGGACCGGCGCGGGCATCGCGTTTCTCAGCAAGGGCGTGCTCGGTCCGGGGTTGATCGGCCTGGGGGCATTGCTTCTGCTGGCGCAGCCGGCATGGCGAACGCGGGAGTATGCGCTTGCGATGCTGGTTGGATTGCTGGCGGCCCTGCCATGGCTGCTGATCTGGCCAATCGCACTCTATCAGCGTTCCCCCGAGTTGCTCTATCAGTGGCTATGGG
>JALULB010000242.1 GCA_027041035.1 Sedimenticola sp.
GGTATAACCGCGCAGGGTGCGGGCAAACTCCTGCAACGCCTGGATGCCGGTCTCCTCGGCGTTGCGACACCAGTCCTGCAAGGACTTGATCAGCACGTCCTGGCTGCTGGCCGTCTGCCCCCAGACATCCTTCAATTGCTGACGGAAGCGGTACACCGTCTCCAGCGACTGACTCTCGGCCAGCAGGCGGGCGAGTTTCTCGCGTGCGCTGACATCCAGTTTTTTCTCGTCATTCTCCAACAAGCGCTTGATCTGACGGTAACGCTTGCGGCAATTCTCGGCGGAATTGCATACCTCTTTCCGCACCACCGGGCGCAGCACGTCCGATGCGTAACTGGCCATGACATGCATGCGATTGCGGATCACCGCGCGCACGGTGTCCAGATCGACCCTGTCCTTGTCCCGGACGAATACTGGTGTCGGCGCCACCTTGCGCACTTCGGCCAGCCCGAGCAGGCTGAGCGAACGGATGTACAACCAGCCGATATCGAATTCCCACCATTTGGATGACAGCTTGGCAGAGCTCGGAAAGGCATGATGATTGTTGTGCAACTCCTCGCCACCAATGAGAATTCCCCACGGCAAGATATTGCGTGAGGCGTCTGGCGCATCGTAGTTGCGGTATCCCCAGTAGTGGCCGACACCGTTGATCACGCCGGCGGCCCAAAAGGGTATCCAGATCATCTGCACAGCCCATAGCGCGATCCCGGGGATGCCGAACAGCAGAAAATCGATGATCACCAGCGCCGAGATGCCAGCGTAGGGAGCCTTTGAATACACATGGCGTTCGATCCAGTCGTCGGGCGTGCCGTGACCATAGCGCTCGGTGACCGTCGGGTCATCGGCCTTCACGCGATAGAGTTCCGCGCCCCGAGAGAGCACTGTCTTCAGGCCGAGTACCTGTGGGCTGTGCGGATCCTCCGGCGTTTCGCAGCGCGCGTGATGGAGGCGATGCACCGCGACCCACTGGCGCGTCACCATGCCGGTCGTCAGCCACAGCCAGAAGCGGAAGAAGTGGCTCACCAACGGATGCAGGTTCAAGGCGCGATGCGCCTGCGCTCGATGCAGAAAGATGGTCACGCCGGCGATCGTGATATGTGTGAAAACCAGTCCAGTGAGCAGTAACTGCCACCAGGATAATTCCATAATGCCGTTCAATAACATTGATTTATCTCTTACTTTAAAACAAACACATGCACCCGCTCTATGCGGAATGCGGAACCGAACTCTCTGTCTCCCGATTCAAGAAACGCGCCGATCTACCGACGCATACACCAGCCGGAACCTGTCGAGCTCCGCCAATCGCGGCGGATACCCCAACGGTCTTCCGGACACCCTTGAAGCCCATCTCTCGACGGATCACCATGCAAGCGGCAGCGCAACAGACTCAAACCCACGAGACACTTATCGGTCGCCAGGCCATACACGACAGGGAAAACAGGCTATTCGGTTACGAACTACTCTACCGCGACTGCGGCTTGGGGGATAGGGTAAATGGAGATCAGGCGTCTTCGCGCGTACTGATCAACAGCTTCATGGAGATCGGGCTGCACAAACTGGTCGGCGATCGCCATGCGTTTATCAATCTGACCGGCAATTTCTTCAGTGAGTTCCCGGACCTGCCGTTTGATTCCGGCCGGATCGTGCTGGAGGTCCTGGAGGACATCAGCCTGACGCCGGCGGTCATCGCGGGTGTCCGACGGCTTGCCGAACGCGGCATCCCGATCGCGTTGGACGATTTCGCCTTCGAGGCGCGTTGGGATCCGCTGATTCCGCTGGCCTCGATCATCAAGGTGGAGATCCCGGCCGTCGATATCGACAGCCTGCCGGCACGCCTGGAGCCGCTTCGCGCGCTGGGGCTGAAACTGCTCGCGGAGAAGGTCGAGACCCCCGGAGAGTACCACCGCCTGCGCGCGATGGGCTTCGACCTGTTTCAAGGCTACTACTTCTCGCGCCCGGAGATCATCGAGGGCCGTCGCCTCAGCGAGCACCAGCATGTGATTCTGCGCCTGATCGCGACCTTGAACGACCCGGCCTCGACGCTGGACGACTTGGAACAACTCATCGCCGGCGACGCCGCGCTGAGCCTGAAGATCCTGCGCTATATCAACTCGGCGGCGGTCGCGACCACGCGCAAGATCGAATCCATTCGTCAGGCCACCGTGCTGATGGGCCGCGAACGCATCCGCGCGCTGGCCTCGCTGATTGCCTTGTCACGCATTCCGGGCAAGGCCGAGGAGCTGTTCAACCTGGCCACGGTGCGCGCCCATCTGTGCGCCGCGATCGCCGGACGGGTAGCACCCACGCAACAGGACGCCGCGTACACCGTCGGGCTGCTGTCGATACTCGACGTGCTGATGGACCAACCGATGCACGAGATCCTTGCCGACCTGTCGCTGGACGATGCCCTGATCGATGCCCTGCAACGCCACGACGGCATGCTCGGCCGGATACTCCAGTGCGCTTTGTCGCTGGAAGACCCCGCGCCGACACGCCACGACGGCTTCACGCTGTCGGCCGAGGAACTGCATGCGTTGTGGCTGGAGAGCCTGGAGAAAGCTTTTGCGCTGGAACAAGTGATGCAGCGGGAATGATCAGCGCCGGAGCCACAGATTTCCCCAGCGGTCGACCCGCAATGACCAGCCCTTCGCCAGCCACAGGGTGGCGACGCTCTCGGTGATCAGCGCCGGTCCGGCCAGCCGCTGACCCGGCGCCAGCGCGTCGCGCGCATACACCGGGGCACTGCCCTCGGGCGTTTCGCTGCATGCGCTGGCGCGGGCCTCTGGCCGCTCCGGCAATTCGGGCAAGGTGAAAGTCGGCGCCACGCCGGTGATGCGCAGACGCAGGT
>JALULB010000243.1 GCA_027041035.1 Sedimenticola sp.
TCCAGCTCCTTGCCGGGCTCCCGCTGCATGGCGGGGCGCAAGCCCTCCAGGCGAAAGAAGCGGAAACGCTCCGAGAAAGCGAAGTATTCATGCAACACGCGGTAGCCGCTGAAGGATTGCGACGTGCGCGGCAACAGCGCTTCATCCTCGTCGAAGCCACAACGGACGATCCGGTCGGCCGGCAGTACCTCGCGCCAGGCGCCATCGGGTGGCTGCACGACCAGCGCCACGCTTTTCCCGAGGATGCTTTCCAGCAGTGTGCCAGGCAAGGCGTCGGCGCCATGCAGAAAGAATGTCAGCGCATCCAGCGCGGTATCGCGGAAACCTGCCTCGCCCAGGGTCGCGAGACGCAGGCGGATGCCCGCCTTGATCGGGGCCAGATGGGCGCGACGTGGATCGGGAAGCTGACTGGCGCCGACCAGGTATTCGGCCTCCTTCACCTCGATCGGCCACAACAGGGTTTCCGTCGCGGTGCGGAACTCGACGCTTTTGCTCTCGTCGCTGGGCAACAGGATACTCGCCTGCACGGCGGTATCTCGGGGAATCGGGTAGCCGTCCACCAGCGACGCGTCGGTGAAATCGGGACGGAACTCGACGATCGTCATCGCCGGTGTCGGCGCGAGATAATGCGGATAGGCCAGCTCGAACAGGTGCTGGGTAAAGACCGGAAATCGCGCATCCAGTTTCAACTGGATGCGCGCGGCCAGAAAGCTGAAGCCTTCCAGCAGGCGTTCCACGTAGGGGTCCGCGCATTCGAAGCTGTCCAGGCCCAGGCGCGCGGCGATCTTCGGATACTGGCGGGCAAACTCGCCGCCGACCTCGCGGATGTAGCGGAGTTCGCGATTGTAGTATTCCAGCAGGCGGGGATCCATGCCTAGGTACTGCCCGAGCTGTCGCTTACCGTCACCTCGCCGAGCTCCAGGTCCAGTTCGGTCTTCAGCATGATCTGCAATGGCGCGGGTTGGGCCCACAGCAGCCCCTCGATCTCGAAGGCCAACGCATTGCTGTTCATCTGCTGTTCGTCGATCAGCGGTTTCACCTCTACCGTGTGCGGCAGGATTCTCGGCTCGAAGTTCAGGATGACGCGGCGTACCGCCAGCTCCAGCTCGCCGGTATCGATATCCGACACCGTCAGGCCGGAGATGTCGGGCATGCCGTAGTTCAGCACCGAACGTTCCACCTCTGGAAAACGTTCCAGGCTCTGCACGCTGCTCAGGTTGGTGGCATTCAGCAACCAGGCCAGGTCACGCTTCACGCTGTCGCGCAACTTGCGCAATGTCAGCACGCGTTGGTCCGGGCGATCGGTCTTGCTGTCCGGCGCGTCATCGGTCAACCGGTCCAGCAAGGAGGGCTGGAGTTTATCCTGCTGGCGCAGCTCTGCCATTCGTCCTAATGCTCGTCGGCCGACGAAGCGGTATCGGCGGGGTCGCCCACGACCTCGCCATGATCGAAAACAATACGCCGTATATCCAGCAGGGCGAATTCATCCTGGTCTGTCGCCAGCATGCGTTGCCCGAGACCGACATACAGGCCTTCGCGAGGCTCGTCCCAGCGAGTCTCCCTGGCGAGCCGGATGGCGTCGTCCCCGGACTTCTCGGAACCGGGGTAACGGCTTGGGACAAAGCCGACGACACTGCCACCGTTGACCCACACGAAGTTTGCCGGAATCCATACCTTGTCGCGCAGATCGACCGGCGCCTCGATCTCCAGCGTCTTGATCTGCTGAAACGGAATCCAGTAGTACTTGCCGTTGACGATGGCTTCGAGCATCGGGCCGAGACGCATGTCCGCGTCGGCGATCCATTCGAAAGCAACCTGTTCATCGTCACCGTGGCTCAGGGTGCCACTGCTGGCCGGCGCTTGTTCGAATGCCAGGTCACGAGCCTCCCGGGCCGCGTCGAATTCGCCCTGCGCGGTCGCGCGCAGCGATTCGATCAGCAAGGCCATCCAGTTCTCCGGTTTCCCGAAGATCAGCGGGGAATGCTTGCCGGCGAACACGCTGCCCCGGGCGAGTTCGCATTGCAGCACCTCGCGATAGGCCTGCACCATCGACAGGCTGGCATCGTCCATGTCGCCAAGCAAGGCGAGCTGGGTCGCGGCGCGTTCCCAATCACCGAGTACGCAAAGCAGTTGAAAAAGATAGATCCTGAGCTTGGGGTTCGCGGGGTCTTTCCTGATCTGGCCCTGCACATCCGAGAGCGCACTGGCCAGATCCACATCCAGAAGGGAAACTGAAGTCATAAGCTGTTCTTACCCCATGGGCACGCTCGTGCCGCGATACACATAATCACCACCGGCCGAATCTCGATGCGGGTACGCGCGGAACGCGCCCATGGATACCGCGGATGGTCTCCAGGCATGGCGATCGAAATCAGACGGGTGGTCACTATGATAGCCAAACAAGCCGTTGGCGCCAGTAGTGGTTATTAACCCGGAAAATTCACGAATTGCACGCGCCCTCGCTTGCCTATTGATTCCACAAGAAATTTTCTTCAGTTGCCCGTAATCACGGATACGCGACGCCTTCAGAAATTCCCTTGTGGAATCAATATACTACGCGATCATCGCGCGAATTCATGAAATTTCCGGGTTAAGAACTCTCCGACATGCCGAAGAGCAACGCGCCGGCCCCAGCGGCCGGCACGCCGGACTTCCCCATACGCCAGGGAAGCCCGAAGCAATGTAGTCGCCGCCAAGCATACGCCGGAATGACCGCAAGCATGCGGAAACCCGATGCGGGCTTCGCGGCGACTAGGAGTCTTATGGTACGTTCTTCTTGATATCCCAGGTGGTGGGGATGGAAGCACCGGCGCTGCCGTCCTTCGTCTGCTCGGTGTAGGTG